>VFZQ01000434.1 GCA_016871135.1 Acidobacteriota bacterium
ACCTGGCCGGTGACAATTCCGCGTTGACCGCCGAACAACAAGTGGGCCTCAATTTGTTTCGCGGCAAAGCCGGCTGCATCTCCTGTCACCTCGGCCCAAACCTGACCGATGAAGGCTTCCACGTCACCGCCGCCGGTGCAATCGACGACGACGCCGGCCACTCGCTGGTGAGCTTCGACGACAATGACAACGCCGCCTTCAAGACGCCGTCTCTCCGCCATGTCGCCGCCACGCCGCCGTACTTTCACGACGGCAGTGCGAAGACGCTTGACGATGTCATCGACCACTACGCCAAAGGCGGCAAGCCGCGCAAGAACCTCGATCCCGAAATTCGCAAGTTCTCGATCACACCGGAAGAAAAACGCGCCCTTGTTAGATTTCTCGAAGCCCTGACCGGCGAAATCCGCGAGGGGTATCCGGAGTGATTCTCGTCCTTGCATTGCAACTCTTCTCGCCGGTCGATCCCGCCGATGTGGCGCGGCTGCACGAAGAACGCATCGCGCGCGAGCCATCGTCGAAATCCGCGAAGCGCGACTACGGGCTGTTCCTTTTGCGCAACGGGCAGCCGGCCCGCGCGGAGATCTATCTGCGCCACTCCGACGTCGAGCCCGCGTTTCTGGCCGAAGCCGTCGCCGCGCAGGGCCGCGACGCCGAGGCCGAAAAGCTCTTTGAAACCTGCGCCGCCACCGCCCGCTGTCTGACGCGCCTCGCGAATCTAGCCGAGCGGCGTGAGGACCGGCCCGCCGCGCTTGCGCTCTACAAACGCGCGCTTGAAGCCGAACCATCCATCCCGCGGCGCAGCGACTACGCCCTCGCGCTGCAGGCCGCGAGCCAATACAAGGCGGCCGAATCGCAACTCCGCGCGGCGCTTGCGGAGAGCGAAAAGTTGCATGGTCCGAATCATCCGGAGACCGCGACGCAGCTGAACAACATCGCAATGTTGCTGGGTGAGACAAAGCGTCCGGCGCTAGCGCGGCCCCTGATGCAGCGTGCCGTCAAGATCTTCGAGCAGGCGCTCGGCCCGCGCCACACGCGCACACAAATCGCAAAGGACAACCTGGCGGACTTACGATGAAGACGACAATTCTGCTGATGACCACCGCCGCCATGGCCTGCGAGTTACGCGTACTCACCTACAACATCCACCACGCCGAGGGCGTCGATGGGAAGCTCGACGTTCCCCGGATCGGGCGAGTGATCCGCGACGCTCGGCCGGACATCGTTTCGCTTCAGGAGGTCGACGTGCGCACCGAACGCGTGAAGGGCCGCGACACGGTTCGCGAGTTGGAGCGCCTCACCGGTCTTCGCGGCGTGTTCGGCCAATCGATGCCGTTCCAAGGCGGCGGCTACGGCAACGGGGTACTGGTGAGCGGGCAGTTGCTGGGCTCGCGCGTCTTTCCTATTCCGAATTCGCCAAACATGGAACCGCGGTCCCTGCTGCTCGTCGAAACGAGACCCTATCGCTGTGCCCAGGACGTCGCCTTCATCGCCACCCACCTGGATCATCGCAGCGAGACGGATCGCATAGCGGGTGCGGATATGGCCAATTTGCCGGTGAGCCTGCCTGCGATCTTGGCGGGGGACCTCAACACAACGGCCGATAGTCCGGTCTTCGGCGTGTTGATGAAAGAGTGGGCCAATGCGTCGAACGCCGAACAGCCGACGATCCCAGTGAAGGACCCGAAAAAACAAATCGACTTCGTTTTGTTTCGCCCAAAAAACCAGTGGAAAGTGATCGAGACGAGGGTACTGGATGAAGACGTCGCATCCGATCACCGAGCGTTGCTGGCTGTGCTACGGTTGCTTCCCGCGCAGTAGCTGGGGCGTGACGAACAGTTCGTTCGGCGAAGCAGAGGCCGGAATCACGAAGTCGACGAAGCAAACGGCCATTTCTTCGTCGGACTGCTCTCCCCATCGAACGGCGTTCGGATTACCGGAGTTGTCGAACACCGCTTCGACTTCGATGCGCGCGCCGCGAGCGAGCGGAATCTGCCGCGCCGGCCGATACACAAGCTGCCAGTTGAACCGGTAACGCGGCACGTCGAGCACAACGCGATCGTCAACCGAGACGCGCATCGACCGGCCGCGCAAATGCATGTGCGGCGCGAGCGCGTAGATCGCCGTCGGCGCCTGCACTTGAAATGTGATGTCGACCGTGTGCGCCCGTACGCGAGGCGGAATCTCGAAATCGCCGCGCGCAATGGCGGCCGAGTAGATTCGATACCGCGGCGGCTGTTTCGCAAACACAAGACCAACGCGCGTCGTGTCGGCGGTCGCCCGGCCCGACGGGGTATAGTGCAGTTGAATGATGAGATCACTGCCGGCCGGAATGAGTTTGGCGTGATCCTCGGGCAGAGTCATCGGACCGTTTCCGGGTAGATAGGTGCCGATCACTTCGTCGAATGCCGACAGCCCTTCCAGCGCCGCTCCTTTTGCCGTGAAGGCCGCGCCCGGCGCGCGATCGCGCAGCCATGCGGATCGAGGAGGCCGGACAAATACGACCGCGTGATGTACCACCGCCGGCGCCGACGGCCGCACCTCGATCGCCTGAACCCAACGGTCCGTCGTAAAGTTCGTCGGAACGATGAAATGCTGGTAGTCGACCGTGCCCTTCGCCGGAACCGAAAATGGTGCGGGCATGGCGAACGTGACGTCGGGCGTGAGATGAGCCGCGCCAAACACCGCCGCGCGCGGCGCTCCCTTCACCTTCGGATGATCCGCCCAGCGCTTGATGACCTCGATCTCGGCGGCGGATAGGCGAGGGTCGTTGGCGAACTCGTTTGGCTTCGAATCGGCAAACCATGGCGGCATCGCGCCGCGCAGGACCGCGTCGCGAATGGCCCGCGCGTATGGCCGCGCCTTCTCGTACGTGTCGAGCGCCATCGGCGCGGACTCGCCCTCGCGATGACACCGCAGACAGTGCTTCTCCAACAACGGAAGCACGTCGGGATAAAAGGCCGTTGCCAGCAGTGCCACCCTCGTGCGACGCATATTCCCAATCTAGCTCGCTGGCGTTGATAGAATGTTGGAAACATGCGGCTGGTAATCAGTTTTCTCACCGCGGCGGCCCTCTACGCGCAAGCCGATTTCTTCGACAAAGAGATCCGCCCGATTTTGCGATCGAATTGCCAGGGTTGTCACTCCGTCAACGGGCTCAACAGTGGGTTGGCTCTTGACTCGAAAGAAGCGATTCTAAAGGGCGGCAATCGCGGTCCTGCCGCGAAGCCTGGCGATGCGGCGAGTCTGCTGCTACAAGCCGTGCGGCAGGACGGCGGGCTGAAGATGCCGCCGAAAAAGAAGCTGGAGCCGGAGCAAATAGCCAAGCTGGAGAAGTGGATCGCCGATGGCATGCCAGCGCCCGCGGACTTCGTCGCGGCCAAGCGGCGGACTTCGCGCCATTGGGCCTTTCAACCCGTGAAACGTCCAGCCGCGCCGGCCGTTCGCAACAGCGCCTGGGTGCGCAATCCGATCGACAACTTCATCTTGGCCAAACTCGAAGAGAAGAATCTGCGGCCCAACGATCAAGCCGACAAAGCCACGCTCGCGCGCCGCGTCGCGCTCGACATCACCGGTTTGCCGCCGACCGAGGCGGAACTGAAAGACTTTCTGAAAGACACGCGCGCCGATGCGTATGAGCGCTTGGTCGATAAACTGTTGGCCTCGCCGCACTACGGCGAACGGCAGGCCCGGATCTGGCTGGATCTGGCGCGCTACGCCGATTCCGATGGCTACACCATCGACGCGCCGCGCGACATCTACCCATGGCGCGATTGGGTGTTGAATGCGTTCAATTCCGACATGCCGTTCGATCGATTCACGATCGAACAGTTTGCGGGCGACTTGCTGCCTCGCCCAACCAACGATCAGTTAATCGCGACCGGCTTTCACCGCAACACGCCGTCGAACTTTGAAGGCGGCATCGACTTTGAGCAGTATCGCGTCGAGGCCGTCGCCGACCGCGTCGCGACGACGGGATCAGGATGGATGGGCCTGACGCTAGGCTGTTCGCGCTGTCATGACCATAAGTACGATCCGATTTCTCAGCGTGAGTACTATCAGATCTTCGCGTTTCTGAACAACGTCGACGAGGTGGACAAGGAAGCCGATCGCAAGTTCTTCAACAAACCATTTCTCGAGATGGGTACTCCCGATCAAGTCGCGGCGCTGGCCAAGTGGGATCTCGACGTGCAGGATGTCGAGCAGCGCATTCGCAAGCACGAAGAGACCCTGAACGCCGACGCCGAGAAAGACCCGACGCTGCAGGCGCTGCGCAAAGAGTTGAGCGCCACGCGCCGCCGCAAGCCGGACGTCAAGCGCACGATGATCATGCGCGAATT
The DNA here is from genome assembly GCA_016871135.1 of Acidobacteriota bacterium. Taxonomy (GTDB): domain Bacteria; phylum Acidobacteriota; class Terriglobia; order Bryobacterales; family Bryobacteraceae. The sequence goes on from VFZQ01000434.1 coordinate 4,338, forward strand.
GGCTGCGCCGAGGCAGCACTACATTCATCTTGGCGGCGACTTCACGCGTAAGGGCGCCAGCGTGCAGCCCGAGGTGCCGAGCGTGTTCCCGCCATTAACGACCGCCGGTAATCCGCCAAATCGCTTGGACTTCGCCAAGTGGCTGGTCGACAAGGAAAACCCGCTCACCGCGCGCGTCAACATGAACCGCGTGTGGCAACATTACTTCGGAAAAGGCATTGTCGAGACCGAGAACGACTTCGGGCTGATGGGTGATCGCCCAACGCATCCGGAGTTGCTTGATTGGTTGGCGAGCGAGTTCATGGAAAGCGGTTGGAAGATGAAGGCGATGCACCGGACGATAGTTCTCAGCGCCGCCTACCGGCAGTCGAGCGCCAACCGCCCTGACGCCGCCGCGATGGATCCGTACAACAAGCTGCTGGCGCGGCAGAATCGGTTGCGCTTGGACGCCGAAATCATCCGTGACTCCGCGCTGGTCGCGACAAATCTCCTGGGTCGGCAGGTTGGCGGGCCGAGCGTGTATCCGCCGATTCCGAAAGGCGCGACCGATATCACGCAGGTTAAACGCGAATGGAAAGTGTCGACCGGCGAGGACCGCTATCGCCGGGGGATGTACACGTATTTCCAGCGTTCGGCCGCGCACCCTGCGTTGTTAACGTTTGACGCGCCCGACGCAACCGTCGCGTGCACGCGACGCGTCCGTTCCAACACACCGCTCCAAGCGTTGATCCTGCTGAACGACGACGCCTACTTCGAATTCGCCGAAGCGCTCGCCAAGCGGGTTCTCTCGCAAGAAGGCGCCGATCAGCAGCGGCTCGAACGCGCGTGGACGTGGACGTTGCATCGAGCGCCGAAAGCCTCCGAGTCCGCTCGGTTGCTGGCGTTCCTTAACACCACGCGCGATGCGCAAAAAGAGAAAAACGAGC
>VFZQ01000435.1 GCA_016871135.1 Acidobacteriota bacterium
GGCGAAACCGCACGCAAGTCGCTCCGCAAGATGCGGCGGAGGAAGCGCCTTATTCCTTCGTTCTGGAAACAGGCTTCTCTTTGGCCGGAGTGACGCTATATTATGCGGGACTCAATAGTAGCGCCGCTATGGGCCGGCGATCACGACTTTGGGCCGGTAACGCCGCGCGAGATGCCAGGCATAACAGCCACGCGCCACGATGGGGCAACACTCCAACTGTCCACGCTACTCTCTGGCAAGCGAACCGTGGTGCAATTCATCTTTACCCAGTGCCGCACAGTCTGCCCTCTGCTCGGTGCGCTTTTCGCGAAGGTTGACCGGCAACTCGGCCCCGGGACACAGCTTGTGTCGATCAGCGTCGATCCGGAAAACGATACACCTGCCCGTCTGAAAGCTTGGCGGAACATCTACCGCGCTAGCGACCGGTGGATCGCGCTGCACATCGCGCCCGGCGAACTGAAAAGGCTCCTCTCTGCGTTCGAATTAGAAGCGGGCCTGCCGGCCGCCCACTCGATGCAGGCTTTTTTCATCGATGAGCGAGCGCGCTATGTCAGCCGTACCACGGCGCTTCCATCGGCCGCGGAAATCTTGCGCATGACCGGCCTCTCGCGCGAGGGTAACGATCCGGTCGACGCCTCCGCAACAACGTGCGCCAACTGCCACGGAGCCGGCTTTCGCGGTGGCCGCGAAGGCGATACTGTCGCTCCGCCGCTGACACGCCGGTCGCTACTCTCGGCCCTCCCGCGCCGAGGCGGTCCGCCCAGCGCTTACGACGAAGCGTCGTTCTGTACAAGTCTCCGCACCGGAGCCGATCCGGCAGGCGTTGTCTTTTCGAATGTTATGCCCCGCTACGATTTTGACGGCGCCCATTGCGCGGCCCTATGGAAACGGCTGACGTCAGAGCATCCCGCTCGCCGCTAGCACAACGTCCTGCACCAGCAGATCTTCCTCGAGCGTCACTCGCAGTTTCGTCTCGCCGCGAATCGCCGCCGCCAGTTCGATGAAATCGTCGACATACCGTTTGTAGGGCGGCATCGGCATCGTCTGCTTGCCCGCTTTGTATGGCCCCGCCGCCTTCGCCAGGTCGACCACAACGCCCGGCGGCTCGATCGGATTTACGATCACCGCGCCGTTTGTCCCATGCACTTCAAACGCTCGGTAGCGGCCTGAATTGGGTTGCAGATTCGATGCGTTCACAATGGCCATCGCGTTGCCGAACTCCAGCACCGCGGCGGTATTGTCGTTCAGCGAGTCGTTGAACTTGCCGTGTTTGTGAAGGACCGGCGTCACTTTCGTTGGCCGGCCGAGAAGCCGCACGATCGGATCGATGACGTGGCAACCCAGCTCAAACATCACGCCGCCCTTGAACGCCGCCCACTCGGGCCGCCGCGCCGCTTCGAGCTGATTGCCGATCACCGCGCGAATCAAGTACACATCACCAAGCCATCCCGACCGCGCGGCTTCGAGCGCGAGATTGATGCCCGGATGATACCGCCACATGTAGCCGACTTGCACCAATCGCTGCTTGCTCCGCGCCAGTTCCACGATCCGCGCGAAGTCCCTCTTGTTGTCCGCCGGGATCTTCTCCAGATGCAAATGCTTGCCCGCCTCGAGCACTGCGATCCCATCCCGGCCATGATCCTTGTTCTGCGACTCGACCGCGATGACCTGGATATCGGCGTGCCGCAGCAGCGCGTCGCGCGCCATCTCATCGGTAGTGCTGATCAGCTTGTAATCCCCGTTGGCCCGTACCGTTTCGACTTTCGCTTTGCCGTGCGAATGCGACGTGCCGATGAATCCGATGCCGATTGGCGCGCGGGCCAGCGCCGACAGAAGGAGAGTTCGCCGTGTGATCATCTCCTAACATCATCGCGCGGCGGCCGTCGGGCTGTCTTGTCTAACCGCCGATCGAATACATCGGCCGCGGTGGCGCCACGAACTTCTGCGAGTTGATCTCGTGCCCAAGCCACTTCTTGCGAATCGTCTGGCGGATCGCGCCCGCGATCGCTTCTTCGCTTCCCCCGCCGCGGAGCAGCCCCTTCACATCGGTCTCTTCAATCGCGAACAGGCAGTAACGAATCTTTCCATCGCTCGTCAGCCGGATGCGGTTGCAGTTCAGGCAGAAAGGATGGCTCACCGAACTAATGAATCCTACTCGGCCAATGCCGTCGCGGAATCTGTACTCCGAAGCCGGCGCACGCGGGTCGCGATCGGGGATTTCATCGAGCGGACCAATCTCGTGTTGCAGCATCGCCAGCATATCGTCCTGCAGCAGCACTTTGCCCTTGTCCCACAAGCCTTGCGCGTCGAGCGGCATGAATTCGATGTAGCGGATCTCGATTCCCCGCTCGCGGCCGAAACGCGCCAGCGGCACGACATCGGGCTCGCACAGGTTCTTCAGCGCCACGGCGTTGATCTTCAACCGCAGGCCCGCCGATTGGGCCGCGTCGATGCCCGCCATCACACGCGCGAAGTCGTCGCGCCGCGTAATCTGGTGAAAGCGCGCCGCGTCGAGCGTATCGAGATGCACGTTCATCCGGCGCAGGCCCGCGCCATAAAGCGCCTTCGCGTGCGCCGCCAGCAGCACGCCGTTTGTAGTTAGGCCGATATCCTCGACCCCCGGCAGCCGCGCCAGTTTTTCGACCAGAACTGGAAGATCCTTCCGCACCAGCGGTTCGCCGCCGGTAATACGAAGTTTGCGTACGCCAAGCGAGACGGCGACACGAGCGAATCGTTCGATCTCTTCGAACGACAGAATCTCCTCGCGCGCCATGAACGGCACGTTGTCCTCGGGCATGCAGTAGAAGCAGCGGATGTTGCAGCGGTCGGTGACGCTGATGCGGAGGTTGTCGTGAAGACGATCGAAGCTGTCGATGAGCGCCATTACTTCAAGGCCAGCATGCGCTCGATGGGGAGGCGGGCGCGGTCCATCATGGCGGCGTCCATCTCCACGCGCGGCCGCAGCGTGTCGAGGCAGTCGCGCAGCTTCTCAAGCGAATTGCGTTTCATGTAGGGACACTCCGAGCAGTTACAGTTCTCGTTCGACACAAACCAGAATTCCTTCTCCGGCGCGAGCTTGCGCAGCGAGTGTTGAACGCCGCTTTCCGTCATGACAATGAACTGCTTGTGTTCGGACTTGACGCAGTAGTCGATCAGCGCCGATGTCGAGCCGATATAGCCCGCTTGTTGCAGCACTTCGGCCGGGCACTCGGGATGCGCCACGACGAAAGCCCCCGGATGCGCATTCCGCGCTTCGGTCAGTTTGCGGGCGGCGAAAGTCGCATGCACAATACAGGCCCCCTGCCAGATGCGCATGTTCTGCCGGCCGCTCATCTTCTTGACGTAATTGCCGAGGTTGATGTCGGGCAGGAAGAGAATCGGCTGGTCGGCGGGAATCGAGTTGACCACGGCGACGGCGTTGCGCGACGTACAGATGATGTCGCTTTCGGCCTTCACGTCGGCCGAAGTGTTGATGTAGCTTACGACGACGTGATCGGGATACTTGCGCTTGAACGCGCGCACCATTTCAACCGGGCAGGAGTCCACCAGCGAACAGCCGGCGTCCTGGTCCGGGACGACAACAGTACGCGCGGGGCTCAAAATCTTCGCGGTCTCGGCCATGAACCAGACGCCGCAAAAGGCGATCACTTCGCACTCGAGCTCCTTTGCCTTGCGCGCGAGTTCGAGGCTGTCGCCGATCGAGTCGGCGATCTCTTGGATCTCGGTTTCCTGGTAGTGATGCGCGAGGATGACCGCGTTGCGCTCCTTCTTCAGTTCGAGTATCTCTTCGACCAGTGAGGCCGGGGCTGCGGTAGTCATGGGTGGGAAAGCTCCCGCCTTCATTGTATCGTGGAGGGGAGGCTAGACTCATGCGACCCATGGCAATTCTGATGGCGGCGTTGGGCATGACTGGAGAGGCGCAGACGTTTTCCGCGCTCAATTGCGCGGCCACTGCGGTGCCGGCGTTGGTCCGGCTCGAAGGAGTCACCGAGCAGGTGGGCGACATCGTCCTGAACTGCACCGGCGGCACGCCGAACGGTCTCGTCCGAGGCGATCTTCGCGTGATCTCGTTCGGCGGCAATATCACGAACAAGCTCAACCCCAACACGAACGCGATCGACGCCGTGCTGACCGTGAACACGGGATCCGGCGAAATGTCGACCGGTGCGACTCCTGTGCTGCGTGCCCAAAACCAGTTCGACTTCAGCGCGATGAACTTCAACCTCGGCCCGAGCGGAACGGCTGTTTTCCGCCTGAGCAACATCCGCGTTGTGCCTCCGCAGACCTCCGAGCTTCCGTTTCAACTCGCGCTCGCCACCAACGGGCCTTCGGCAATCCGCATCGACAATAGCCCGCTGACGGTTGGTATTGCGACGCGCGGATTGCTGGCGACATACTCATCGTCGTTCTTCTGCACGGTCTCCCCCGCGGGCGCCGAGCAGACCTTCGACAGTTTTCTACGCGCCTTCACCCGTTTTGCGTCGATCCGGTTCACTGAGGGGTTCTCGGAATCGTTCCGCAAGCGAGAGCCTCTGAACGATCACGGTACGCGGCTGATGATGCGGTATTCGGGCTTCCCGGCGGGCTCGCGGTTGTTCGTGCCGGACGTATTAGTTGGCTCGACCGGAACGACGCCGACCGCGGCCGGCGACCTCGGTCTCGCACCAAACGGCGGGCGTTTTCAACCGGGGACGCCGCAAGGGCAACTGCTCCTGGCGCGTGTCCGAAACGCCGATGCCTCCGGTGCGGGCGGCACGTTGGCCTATCAACCGTCCATTGCCGGGCCCGCGGTCGATTTCGGCGCGCTCGGCGAAATCGTTCTCTCGAATGGCAGCGGCGTCGCTGTGTTTGAAGTTGTGGAGTCGGACCGCGCCGCGCGGGAATCCGTGCAGTTGCCGACGTTCCTCGTATTGGAGCAGAGGCCCGCGGGCGGTTCGGTGACGGCCAGCGTCGCGGCGAGTTTCGGCCCGATCACAACCGACGGCACGGCCTCGACCGGCCCGGTCCCACGCTTTCAGGCCTTGAATCCGCCGGCCGACTGCACGGCGCTCGGCGACTGCAACGCGCCCTTCTTCCCGCGGCTTTCGGTGGACTCGGAAGCGCTCACCTACAACATCATTCAAGGCTCGTCCCCCAAAACTCGGTTCATTCGCGTGAACAACACCGGCGGCGGGTTGCTGAACTGGGCGGCGAACATCCAATATCGCTCGGGCGCCGCGTGGTTGACGATCGACCCCGCTTCGGGATTCGGTAACGCAACAA
>VFZQ01000436.1 GCA_016871135.1 Acidobacteriota bacterium
CCGCGGGTTCGTCAGGAACGCGGCGTCGAGCCGGGGCCTGGCGGGCAATCCATCCGGAGCGATCACCGCGAAACCGTTCGCCTTTGCGGCGTCAAGCCAGCCGTTGCGTTCCAGGTACAACTTGCCGCCGCCGCCCGCGCCATGAAAGACGAATACAACGGGCGCGCCGGCGCTTTTCGGCGCCCAGGCGTGAACGTTCCACGTGAGTCCCTGCGACTCGACCGTGTACTCCTCGGCCAAACAGAGCGTGCCAAGCAGCAGGAATCGCCACATATCAGCTCACCAACGGCTGCACAACCTTGCCGTGCACGTCGGTCAATCGATAGTGGCGGCCTTGGAACTTGAATGTCATCTTGGTGTGATCGACGCCGAGCAGGTGCAGCATCGTTGCATGCAAGTCGTGCACATCCATCGGATCCTTCACGATGTTGTAGCTGAAGTCGTCGGTCTCGCCGTGCGTGTATCCTTTGCGGAAGCCGCCGCCGGCGGCGAACATCGTGAAGCAGCGCGGGTGATGATCGCGGCCGTAGTTGGTCTCGGTCAACTCGCCTTGTGAATAGACGGTGCGGCCGAATTCGCCGCCCCAAATCACCAGCGTGTCGTCGAGCATGCCGCGCTGTTTCAAATCGCGAATCAACGCCGCCGTCGGTTGATCGGTGTCCTCGCATTGCTTGGGCAGTTCGTTCGGGAGCTTGCCGTGTTGATCCCAACCGCGGTGGAAGAGTTGGATGAACCGAACGCCGCGCTCGGCCAATCGCCGGGCAAGCAGGCAGTTGGCCGCGTAGGACCCAGGCCGCCGTGCGTCGGCGCCATACATTTCAAACGTCGATTCGGGCTCCTTTGAAAGATCGGCGAGATCGGGCACCGAAGCCTGCATTCGGAACGCCATCTCGTACTGCGCGATGCGCGTAGCGATTTCTGGGTCCTGGCTTTCTTCGAGTTTGATCTGATTCAACGCGCCGAGATCGTCCAAATAACGCCGCCGCGCGGTCGCGTCGTAGCCGTCGGGATTCGACAAATACAGCACCGGGTCGCGTCCCGATCGGAACTTCACGCCCTGATACTTCGTAGGCAAGAATCCGCTGCCCCACATGCGGTCGGCGAGCGCCTGCGAGTTGCCGCGCCCTTGTGAGATCATCACGACAAACGCCGGCAGATCTTTGTTCTCGCTACCGAGCCCATACGCCAGCCACGAGCCGATCGACGGGCGCCCCGCGAGCTGAAAGCCGGTCTGAAAGAACGTGACCGCCGGGTCATGGTTGATGGCTTCGGTGTGCAGCGACTTTATGATGCACAACTCGTCGGCGATCTTGGCCGTGTGCGGCAGCAACTCGCTCAGCCACGCGCCGGACTGGCCGTACTGCGCGAATTTGAAGATGGTCGGCGCCGTTGGGAAGTTGGCCTGATACGCCGTCATGCCGGTGAGGCGCTGGCCCATGCGGATCGATTCGGGAAGGTCCTGCCCGCGCACGCGCGCCAAGCCCGGTTTCCAATCGAACAGATCGAGCTGCGACGGACCGCCGTGTTGAAACAGATAAATAACGCGCTTGGCCTTGCGCGCCACGTCCGCGCCAAGCAGCGACGCCGCCGCGGTCGAGAACAGAAATCCTCTCCGGTCGATCATTCCTTGGTCACCGCCTCGTCGGTATTCATCAGCAAGCTCGCGACAGCCATGTAGGCGGCGAGTTCGCGTTTGTCGAGCGCCGCGTCCGGCGGCGAATCGCCGTTCGCAAGAAAGGCATCGCGCTCGGCTGCGCGCGAGGCGAAGTGGTCGAGGTGATACGCCAGACTGCCTCGCAACACGGCGAGTTCTTTCTCCGACGGCGCTCGCCCAACTACGATTCGGAAGCCGTGTCGCAATCGCGCATCGCGATCGGGAGACTCCTTCATCATCCGCTGTCCGACAAATCGCGCCGCTTCAAGGAACGTCACATCATTCATCAGGTTCAACGCTTGCAGCGGCGTGTTGGTACGGTTCTCTCGCACCATGCAAGCCTCCCGCTGGGAGGCATCGAAGTTCATCATCATCGGCGGCGCGGACGTGCGCTTCCAGAACGTGTAGAGCCCCCGGCGATAGAGATCGGGGCCTTTCGACTGCACGTAGTACATGTCCTGCATGATGACTTCTTTCCACAGACCATCGGGTTGATATGGCTTGACGGACGGCCCGCCGAGCTGTTCGTGCAGCAAGCCCGCCTGCAACAGGGCGGCATCGCGGATCATCTCCGCCGCTAGCCGGAGCCGCGGCCCGCGCGCGAGAAGCCGGTTGTCCGGGTCGCGCTGCGCCTGATCGGGCGAGGTCTTCGACGACTGACGATACGTCGCCGACAGCATGATGCGCTTCATCAACGCCTTGACGTCCCAGCCGCTTTCCATGAATTCGACCGAAAGCGTGTCGAGCAGTTCGGGGTGCGAAGGCCACTCGCCTTGCTGCCCGAAGTCCTCGGCGGTTTTTACAAGGCCCGTGCCGAACAGCGATTGCCACACGCGGTTCACGAAGACGCGCGCGGTGAGTGGGTTTTGCCGGCTTGCCATCCAGCGCGCGAGTTCCAGGCGATCCTTCGCGGCGCCGCCAAGAACGGCCGGCAATCCCGGTTCAACCTCGTCGCCCGGCTTGTCATACGCGCCACGCAACAGTAGATTCGTCTTTTTGCGAACGGGCGATTCGGCCATCACCATGACGGTGGGGAAAGTTCGTGTGAAGCGCTCGCGCTCTTCGCGCCGTTTGACGAGCGCGGCCCATTCGGTGGGCGCGTTGGCGGCGTAGAAGAGTTCGTCGAGCCTCGAGGCGTTCGGCGGCGCAACCATTGCCGCGATCTCTTCGCGGCTCAATGCGCGCGAGTAGATCTGGACGCCGTCGATTGTTTTTAACTTCGACACAAACTTCCCGCCCGCATTGCGGAACGGCCGGTAGAGTGTGTCGGATTCAAACTTCGCTTTGACGGGCGCGCCGTCGACATACAGCCGCGCGTCCTCGGCGAGGCGTGTGCCCGAGTACGAAACGGCGACATGATGCGAACCCGCCGGTAGAGGCTCTTCGGCGACGACACGCAACGCGTCGGTCTCATAAGCGTTGTTGATGTGAAACGCGAGCTTCCCGTCCTTGACGAAGAACGCGATGCCCTTGCCGCGCGCCGTCTCGGAGGCCTTGCGTGAAGCGATCGGGCCATCGCCGGAAACGACCGCGGCGATCGAATAGCGGTCTTCGATATCAAAGTCGAGCGCCATCGGATCGGTGGCATCCTGCCGGCCTTCAAACGGCGCCCATTCGTTTTTCGCCGGCTTCCAACCACCGCGCTTGTGCTTAGCGGCGAGCGCGGATTCCATGGCCGCGATGTCGCGATCCATCGTAGCCAGCGCCGCTTGTTGGGCGGACGTTGGCGCGGTCAACAACGGCGGCGAATTGCCGTACTTCATCGCGCGTCCGCGCTCGGGGACATTGTTGAAGTACGCGAAGAATTCGTAGAACTCGTTCTGCGTCAGCGGGTCGTACTTATGGTTGTGGCAGCGCGCGCAGCCCATCGTGAGGCCAAGGAACACGGCCGAGGTCGTCTCGACCCGATCGACAACGTATTCAACCGCGTACTCTTCGGCGATAATTCCGTCTTCGGTATTGCCGCGATGATTGCGATTGAAGCCGGTGGCGAGCTGTTGTTCGAACGTCGCGTTGGGCAGCATATCGCCGGCGATCTGTTCGACGACGAACTTGTCGTAGGGCTTGTTCTTGTTGAAGCTCTCGATAACGTAGTCGCGCCAGCGCCACATCACGCGTTCGCCGTCGAACTGATAGCCGTTGGTGTCGGCGTAGCGAGCGGCGTCGAGCCAGCGCGCGGCCATGCGTTCGCCGTAGCGTGGCGAAGCGAGCAGTCGATCCAGTGTCTGCTCGTAGGTTTCTTTGCGGTCAAGTTCGGCGGGCGTTGGCGGAAGGCCGGTGATGTCGAGCGTGGCGCGGCGTACCAGTGTTTCACGCGGCGCCTCGGGCGATGGCTTCAGGCCCTCTTTTTCCAGGCGCGCGCGCACGAAGGTGTCGATTGACCCCGTATGTCTGGCGGGCGGGATGAACGCCCAGTGCTTCTGCCACGGCATGCCCTGATCGACCCACGCGCGCAGCGTCGCGATCTCGGCCGGCGAGAGCGTGTTGCCGGTCGATTCCGGCGGCATGCGCAGGAACTTGTTTTGCTGCGTGATGCGCGGGACGATCTTCGCCGCCGCGCCTTTAGCGGCGTCTTCGAGATCGAGCCGCAGCGGCACGCCTTTGGTCTTGGCGTCGGGGCCGTGGCAAGCGAAGCACTTGTCCGAAAGGATCGGTCGCACGTCGCGATTGAACTCGATCTTGCTCTGCGCGGCGAGCAGAGCGCTGGCGACGGCGGCAAGGGGAACTATTTTCATCGTCTGCATCAATTCTAATTGAGAGTTTTGGCTCGTGGGCGGCACTATCTACTTAGGATGAAACTCGCGCTCCTTTTGCTCGCACTCGGATTGACCGCGCAGACGCCGCGCGCTCGTCCGCCCGAACCCGCAAAGAAAGCGCCGGTCGCGGCGCCGGTGAAGCTGACCGACGCCGAGATTCAGGCGCGCATCCAGGCAAAACTCGCAAAATCGAAGATCGGGCGTAATGGATTCCGGTTCTCCACCAGCGGCGGCGTGACCACGATCGAAGGCAGGGCTTCGGTGGTGCAGCACAAAGGCGCGGCGACAAGGATGGCGAAGTCCGCCGGCGCGCGTGCGGTGATCAACGATATTCAGATCTCGGAAGAGGCGAAGCAAAAGGCGCGGGCGAACCTCAAGAGCGGCAAACGGCGGGCACAGATCAAACGCGGCGAGGAGCGGAGTCAGCCGTAGGCGGTTGCGCGCAGTTCGCAGAAATGTGAACATAAGGAGGTCCTTTGCCGATCACCGATGTCTACTACTTCAGAGATCCGGACAGAGGCGTCATACCGTTGCTGGAGTGGCTCTACGACTTGCCCAACAATGTCAGCGCAAAGTGCGTTTCTCGAATTGACCGGCTCGCTGAAATGGGCCATGAGCTTCGTCGGCCGGAGGTGGACTACCTGCGGGATGGCATTTACGAGTTACGAGCGAGCTATCAAGGTGTGCATTACCGAATGCTCTATTTCTTCTCCGGACGCGACGCCGTTGTGATTTCGCATGGTTTCTCCAAGGAGCCCCAATGGCCCGCGGCGGGCCGCCCAAAAAGATGAAAGTCGTCGTCGCTTTGCGGTATGTTGCCAGACGGTGCAGTGCGGCGAAGACCGAG
>VFZQ01000437.1 GCA_016871135.1 Acidobacteriota bacterium
CCACTCCGCACTCGAAAACGCATACTACAAGGCCGACCGCGCTATCGAGGACATCGTCAAGTTACTCGCTGCGTAACTTCGTTTGTTGCAGTACTCTGATTTAGAATCTTCGATTCTAGAATCTAGCGATGCCGTCGTCATTCCGCCGTCGTTCCAACGATACGCCTTCGATCGCGCGTGATCGTGCGCACCGCCTCCCACGCCGCTCCATGCGGCGTGTAATCTTCATGTACTATGGCCAACGCGCGCTCGCTGAGATACGGCCCCCAGCGTTTCCAACGGCTCTATGTCCATGTCTCGATCCGTCGAGCCGTTGTGATTCTGTCGTTATGCGGAATAACCAGGCCTGTGGGCCTTCGCCGGGCTTGGTTATTCCGCCGTGAAGTAGTTACTTTTGCGCGGGCACGAGATACGCCTGCGCATTGCCCGCGAACTGAATGCCGGTCAGTCGGCGCACGCCGTCGGCTTCGCTGTCGAAGATGAAGCGGGGCGCGGTCGCGTAGTCGCCGTGGATCGGTTCGCCGCGATCGACAACGATCATCAGCGCTGTTCCGTTCGGCGATTGAAAACTCAGAACGGGAATGCCCGAGGCCGTATTCATACGGCCGACGGCGTAATCGCCGGCCTGCAGCGTGGACGATCCCACGCGCACCGGCGCGTCGATGTGAAACTTGGCCTGCTCGGGCGCCTGCGCGAAAACAGCCAATGAAAATGCGATAACAAGCAATGTGCGAATCATGTTCTTTCAACTCCTGCCAGTAGGAACGGAGTTGGCACAGTGCGTCTTGACAATACTTTACGAACAGGCGCCGCGCAGCGCGCCAGGCTAGCCTTCCAGCGAATCCAAGAACTCGCGCAGCGGCGCGGCCAGCGTGCCGGCCAGTCGCGTGTTGTTCTCGGTTGTCGTGTCGCCGATGACATAAGCGAGGTAATCACGCGTCTCGAAACCGGCGATCTGGAAACGCTCAACGTTCTCGCCGTAGACGGCGAAGTTCGGCTTGTCGAGCACGCGGCGTAGCGAGCTTGACGCGAACGTCTCGCCGGCTTCCTTGCGCGCCAGCACCAGCGAGAAGTACTTGCCATCGGCGTCCTTCATCGCAATGTGCACATAGTTGCGCTCCCGGTACGCACAGTGATGCGCCTTGACGATTTCGTAGTTCTTCGGCATGTTCGCGCCGACAATCGTCGCGACCGGACGGTACTTCGGCTCCATGGCCGTGACCAACTCATCGACCTTTGGCGTTTCCTTCGGCCACTTGCGAAACGTCACGCAGTGAATGTGATCTTTCAGGCCAACGCGCATGATCGTCGTCACGCCTTCGGAAATTTTCGCGATGTAGGAGTCCTGATCGACGGCCGCGCTCCAAAGCTGGCGCAACTGATAAGCCGCTCCAACACTCACCGCGATCAACAGGGTGGCGGCCAGCGCGAGGGTATGCGGCTGCCAGCGAAATCGACGCGACGCTTCGACATGCACGGCGGCATGAATGCGCTGCCCCAAGCTTGTGGTGTCGATCGGTTGACGAATTGCGCGGCGCAAACTCGCACGCGTCCGTTCGCGCAGTTCGAGCTCGGCCTGGCATTTTTCGCACGCACCGGCGTGCGCGGCGAATCGCTCTGTTTCGGCGTCGCTCAGCGCGCCGTCCATGAAGCGGTCCATCTGTTCGAGTGCGGTCTCGCAGAGCATTTCGGGTTTCACGCGCTTGCCTCCTTTCCAGAGGTTGGGTAACCGTAGTCGCCCGCCACACCGGACAGTTGTTCTCGCAATATCTTCCTCCTGCGGCTAAGCCGCGACATTACAGTGCCAATCGGCACGCCGAGAATGTCGGCGGCGTCTTTGTAGGGAAATTCCTCGACGTCCACCAACAGAACCACCGCGCGGAAATCGCCCGGCACCTTCTCCAGCGCGGCGACAAAATCCTCGTCGGTCAAGTGTTCCGGAATCGGCGGCGTATAGGATGCCGTCGCTTCCGTGTAGTCGTCCATCGGTTTCATCACGGCCAGCCGGAACCACTTGCGGCGATAGTGATGAATGCAATGGAACATGATCTTGTACAGCCAGGCGCGGCAATTCGTTCCCGACTCGAACCGGTCAAACGATTTCCACGCTTGCAAATACGTTTCCTGCACCACATCGTCGGCGCGCGACCGATCACCCATTAAACGCGACGCCGTGCGCGTGAGGTCGCCCAGATGGGGCATGGCTTCCTTTTCGAAGCGGCGCTCGGCGGTCATTTCGATGTGCATCGGCATGGCGGCGGATGTGTTCCCGGCACGTTCGTACATCGTACCCTCCACCGAGCCCCGGATTGAAACCAGATTGGCCATCGTACGTTCTATATGCACTATGGCCCCCTGGTTATTCCCGTCGCCCGAAAATTTCTACTTCACCGGCTTTGCGAAGCTGGATTCGCCGAGAAGCACCTCGGCGTAGGCGCAGTAGACCTGTACCTTGGCGATGTCGTGGACGAAATTCGGGACCATGATTTCTCGCTTTTCACCGCCCTTGATTTTGAACGCGTCGAGCGTGTAGACATTGCCTTTGCTGTCGACGATGCGCCACGTCGGCGCCGGTGTGTCCGGAACCTTGAAGTCCGGCGTGACCTTCAGCATGCTCTTGCCGTTGATGGTTTGATGAACGGCCATGCCGGTGTTCGCCTTCGGTCCTTCGAACTTGTTGGTCGTATGCGGGCCGTCGTCTTTGGCCAGCATCAGCATCGAGGCCAGGGCGAGTGTGGAAAACAGTTTTTTCATTTGCGTATCTCCATGTGTTGAGGTTGCGAGTTCAGCGTTCCACGATCTGGACGGCGTGGCCGTCGGGATCGCGAGCCGCGAGCGCTCTGCGGAACGCAGTGTGCTCGTTGGGAAGTTCGATCAGTCCGGGGGATATGAACCCGGCCCGATTCTTGCGGAGCGACGCGCCCGCGCTGGGCGCGTCGTCCGAAACAATTCGAGTCTGGTAGTGGAGTAAGTCGTTCGCCTTGGCGTCGGCCGGATAAGGCCTGCCATCGCGAGGCGCTATGTATTCGAGCAGCTCGACGCCTGGACCGGAGTCCCCGCGCAGCGCCGTGATGCGCAGCCGCGCGCCGAAGACATTGTTGAGCCGCTCCTGCTCCGGCCCGTAATTCTCGCTCTCGCCGACTATCGAAAGGCCGAGCGTATCGCGATAGAACCGCAAGCTGGCTTCGGTATCGGCCACCGTGATAGCGGTGTGATCGATGCCTAGGAACAACTTGCCGGAACCGTTGCGCCACTTGGCGAGCCCTTTGTCTTTCGGGAACTCCAGGATCTCCAGCGTGTGCCCATCTAGATCCCGGAAGTAGAACGCTTTTATTCCCGCCGCGTTCCTGTTCCACGCGGGCAACGTTTGCGGGCCGGTCGAGGCATGACGCACCTTATGAACGCGCAGCCGCGCGTAGGCCTCCTCCATGTTCGAAGTGATGATCGCGATGTGCTGAAACCAGCGATCGTTGCCGCGCGAGCCTTCGGGCACGGCGCGCCCTTGCGGCGCGAGGTATTCGGTCAGCTCGATGAACTCGTCGCCAAGCTTCAAGCGTGCGGTCCGCGCGCGCATACCGAAAACGCCGTGCAGATGTTCGTAGGCCTCGCCGGCGTATTCGTTTTCACTGAGCTTTTCAAAAGTCAACACGTTTGAGTAAAAGTCGACGGCGCGGTCGAGATCGGAGACTGTGATGCCAATCGAATCCACGCGATTGCCGGCGAATACCAGGCCCGCGCCAAGCAGCCAAATTCCAGCTCTCATCGCATACGCTCCTTCAAGTGATCGCCCACGCGCAGTGCGTTGGCCATGATCGTCAACGCCGGATTCACCGCCGCCGAGGAAACGAAGAAGCTGCCGTCGACGGCGTAGAGATTGTCGAGTTCGTGCGCCTTGCAGTTGGCATCGAGCACCGATGTGCGCGGATCGCGCCCGAACCGCAGCGTGCCGCACATGTGGGCCACTTTCTCAAGCGGGATCTTCTTGCCGATGTAGTAGTGGCACGGCAGCAGCGTGTTCTTGCAGCCGATCTCGGCGAGCATGCCTTTCAACTTCGTCGCCAGCCTCTTGTGCCCCTCGACGTTGTTATCGGTGTAGTGCAGTCGAACCGCGCCGTCGCCGTCGATGGCGACCCGATTCTCCGCGCGCGGCAGATCCTCCGAGGTGAGCCAGAAATCGAGCGAATGCCGCGCCATTTCTTCGAATGTGATCTCGGGCCCGGGCACTGGCGCGCCGCTGCGCAACGCATCCGAGTCGGACTTGTTGACCATCGATATATGGCCGAGCGGGTAGTCGAAATCCTTCGCGCCGAAGTAGTAGTCGTTGATGCCGATCGTCTTCTGAAACTTCGTCGGATTGGGTTCGAGTGAAATCGCCAGCATGACCGAGTTGTTGTGGCACATGTAGTTGCGGCCAACTTGATCGGAGCCGTTGGCGATGCCCGACTTCAGCAGCAGTGCGGCGGAGTTGATGGCGCCCGCGCTGACGACAACGACGTCGGCCGTATATAACAACTCTTCCCCCTGATGGGTTACACGCACGCCGGAGACGCTGCGGCCTCTTGTTTCCAGTCTCGTCACCAGCGCGTTGGTCAGGATCGAGACGTTCGAATGTTCCAGCGCCGGATCCACCGCGATCACTTGCGAATCGGCCTTGGCGTTGGCCAGGCACGGGTAGCCGTCGCACGTGTTGCAGCGTATGCAGCGGCTCTTGTGAGGATTCTTCGCATCGAGCATAACGCCGACGGGAAGATGAAACGGCTTGTGCCCCGCGCGCTCCAGATCGTCGTGCAGCTTCTGAATACGCGGTTCGTGATCGAGCGCGGGATACAAGTACGGCGCATCGGCCGCGGGTTCGGTGGGATCCTCGCCGCGATTGCCGTGCACTTGATAGAGATGCTCGGCCTCGGTGTAGTAAGGCGCGAGATCGGCGTAGTCGATGGGCCAGGCGGGCGAGAGTCCGTCGTAGTGGCGGCGTTCGGTGAAGTCCTCGGCGCGGAAGCGAAGCAGGGCCGCGCCATACATCTTCGTGTTGCCGCCGACGTAGTAGTGAATGCCCGGATGGAAGACCTTGCCTTCCTTGTCGCGCCATTCTTCGTGGGCTTTGTAGCGCGAGTCGATGAAGACCGCGCGCGTGGACCAGTTCTCTTTTTCGCGGCGCAAATAGTCGCCGCGCTCGAGAATGAGAATCTTCTTGCCCGTCGGCGCGAGCCGGTACGCAAGGGTACCGCCTCCGGCGCCGGAGCCGATGATGATGACA
>VFZQ01000438.1 GCA_016871135.1 Acidobacteriota bacterium
AGAAGCAGTATGAAAACTTCGAGTTTCGCTGCGAGTTCTTCGTGCGCGGCTGGATCGATTCGGCGCTGTATCTGCACGCGTCGCGGCACGGAGACGCACAGGCCGCCGGTTTTGCGATCAAGCTGTTCCACAAGGCCGGAGAAATCAAGCCTGAAGGGATGGGCGCGATCTTCCCACTGATTGCGCCGTTGCGGAACAATGTGCGGTCTAAGGGCGAGTGGAACGATCTGCGCGTCGTCTTCGACTGGCCGCGTTTGCAGGTCTGGACAAACGGCGAACAGGTGCAAGATTTCAATGTCGAGTCGCAAGCCGAGACGGCGATGCGCTTGCGACACGGATATTTAGGATTGCAGTCGTTGTCGTATCCGATACGGTTTCGTAACCTGCGGGTGCGGGAACTGCCCTCGAAGGTCACCTGGAAGACGCTTTACGCAGGGCCGGGGGATTTGGCGGCGAACTGGCAGGTCGAAGAGGGTAAAGCGAAGTGGTCGGAGTTAGGTCCGGTGCTGCGCGCCGATGGTCTGGGTCACTTAGCGTCGCGGGAACGGTACAAGGACTTCGAGTTCTTCTGCTATGTGCGGGCATCGCAGTTCTCCAATGGCGGCGTGCTGTTTCGCGCCGAAGGCTCGGGACAGAAGCCGCACGAAGAAATTCAGATCCACGATGTGTCGGGCGCGGTATATCCGACAGGTTCATTGTATGGACGGCGCCGGGCGCGATATGTACATGTGCCGCCCGAGACGTGGTATCCGCTGCAACTCATCGTGAAGGGTCCCCGCTGTGTGGTGCGAGTTAACGGCGAAACGGTGACGGACTACAACGGGCTCGACCGTTTGGAAGCCGGGCACATCCTGATGCAGGCGCATCAAACGGGTAAGTGGATCGAGTACAAAGACATTCGAGTGAGGGCTATATAACATGAACGCGCTCGGTTTCCTGACCGATGAATTGAACAAAATCCGCGAGGCGGGCGGGTATTTCCGGCTGCGAGAGTTGGAGAGCGCCTGCGAGCCTGTGAGCCGCGTCGACGGCAAGGAAGTAATCAACCTGGCGTCGAATAACTATCTCGGTTTGGCGAATCATCCGAAGCTGCGTGAGGCGGCTATCGAGGCAATACGCAAGTACGGCGCCGGTTCCGGCGCGGTGCGTACGATCAGCGGGACGCTCGACATGCACATGGAACTGGAGCGTCGGATCGCCGCGTTCAAACACGTCGAGGCGTGCGTCGTTTTCCAGAGCGGCTTCACCGCGAACGCCGGCACGGTGTCGGCGGTGCTCGGCAAAGACGATCATATTATCTCCGACGAACTCAACCACGCGTCGATCATCGATGGATGCCGGCTGTCGCGCGCGAAGATCCACGTCTTTGCGCATGGGAATGTTGAGGCGGCCGAGGAGAAACTGGCGGCCCTGTCCGCTGAGCCCGGGCGGAAGCTGCTGATTACCGACGGCGTGTTTTCAATGGATGGAGACATCGGGCCGCTGCCCGGCTTGTGTGCAATCGCCGAGAAGTACGGCGCGATCATGATGGTCGACGACGCGCACTCGTCCGGAGTGCTTGGCAGGAATGGCCGTGGGACGGTCGACCATTTCGGCTTGCATGGGCGAGTGGATATTCAGGTTGGAACGTTGTCCAAGGCTGTCGGCGTTCTGGGCGGGTACGTGTGCGGGACGCGCGACTTTATCGAGTATTTGTATCACCGCGCCCGGCCGTTCCTATTTTCGACGTCGCATCCGCCGGCGGTGACGGCGGCGTGTTTGGCGGCATTCGACCTATTGGAATCGGAACCGGAGCGGATCGAGACGTTGTGGGCGAATACACGTTACTTCAAGGCGGCGCTGACGGCGGCCGGATTCGACACCGGACGCAGCGAGACGCCGATTACACCGATCATGGTCGGCGAAGCGGCGGCGGCGCATGCGTTTTCGCGGGCGCTGTTCGAAGAAGGCCTATTCGCGACGGGAATCGGTTTCCCAACGGTGCCGCAGGGCAAAGCGCGGATCCGGGCTATCGTCACGGCAACACACACGCGGGAGCATCTCGACCGGGCAGTCGAGACACTGACCCGCGTGGCGAAGAAATTGGCGATTCTTAGTTAGGGCTGCACGGCCACCGTAACATCGGCCGGGCTGGAGTTCGCGCCCACCTGCACGACCACCGGCTGCGCGCCGGCTTCGACATCAGCCGGAATACGCACGTTCACTTGGAAGACGCCAGCGACTAATCCGGGTGCGGCGCCGGCGTAGAGCACCTCGGCGCTTTTGCCTCCGATGCGCACCGTTACCGGCTGGCCCGGTTTGGGGAATACGCTGTTGGCTAGTAACCCGTTTGTGCCAGTGGGGTCGGTGGAGCCTTCACCCGTGCCGTAGAGGACGACGATCGAGCCCGGCTTCGCGGGGGTGGCCGCCGAGTTGAAGCTGGAGTCTTCGTTCAAAATTGCGCCCTGGCCTTTGCCGGAACTATTGGCTGTGAACAGACCGGGGGCGGTATCGACAACCCGAAGCGATACGGCGTTGGAACGCGTCCCTCGATACTCGATCTGCATGGACGTCGTCGTTCTTCCGCTGACGTCGTAGGGAACAATCGCGCTGACTTGTCCTGCCGAGGTGTAGACCAGCGGCGCGGCGACGCCGTCGAACAAGACCCGAGTGTCTGCGATCGTGGAAGCGAGCGTGCCTTGCGGCGTAACTTGCGCCGTAGTCAATGTCGGCGGGCCGATGCGCGATCCGAAGATCGTAACTAACAGGCCGGGAGAAACTCCGCCGCCGGTGAATGTCGCGGCGCTAACAACACCGTTGTTGGGCACTTCGCCGCCGGCTTCCGCGAGCGTGAGGATAACCGCCACCACCGTACGTGTTCCGAGACGCGCGTTATTTACAGCGAGCGTGCCTTCGTGCGTTCCCGCCGGAACGCCGGTGGTGTTGACGCGGACGTCGATGGTGGCGTTGCCGGAGCCGGTTCGTGGAGTTGTGCTGAGCCAGTTGCCGCCAGTGAGCGTGGTGGCGTCGATTGTCCATTCCGGCGTGCCTGCAGTCGCGCGGATGTTGAACTGCTGCGCGGCAAGCGTTGCGCCGGGAGCGCCAGTGAAGGTGAGGCGCGTGGACGAGACCGTGAAAGGGTTGGCGGCGGGCGAACTGTCGATAATGGCGACGAAGCCATCGGTCGCGCCGCCGAAGGATTTTTGAGCGGCGTTCGAGGTTGTCGCAAGCGCCGATGACGCGGTGGTTCCGGCGACAAATATCCGGCCCGCATTGTCGAGGCCGAGTCCAAATCCGAGATCGGCGCCGAGGCCGCCGATGTACGTCATCATTTGGATCTGGCTGCCTTGCGGATTGAACTTAACCAGATAAGCTTCGGACGAGCCACCCGGTGTGGGTTGCGCGGCGTCGACGGGCGTGATGCCTTGGGAATCGGTAGTGCCAACAACGTAGAGTGAACCCGCTCGATCGACAGCCGCCGAGTATGGATCTTCGCTGCGATTCCCGCCGAACAGGGTGCCGTAAACCATCGTGGTGCCGGGTGCGTCGAGCTTTACGACGAAGCTGTCGCTGGGGCCGGAGAGTTCTCGCTGAAGGGGATTGGCCAACGGGAAATTGGAACTCTGGGTTTTGCCGACCACGTGCACGTTGTCACTGCCATCTACGGCCACGGCATACGCGGTGTCTCGTTGATCGCCGCCGAGAAAAGTCGACCAGACGAGCGCCGTTCCGGCCGCATTCATCTTGGTGACGACCGCGTCGATGTTTCCTCTATTGGTTGGCTGGATCGCCCCAGCAGTGGGGTACGCTGGCTGAACCGAGAGCGATTCGCCGACAATGTAGATATTGCGATTCCGGTCGATCGCGATGTCGTATAACTCGTCGTCGATGCCGCCGCCTATGTAGGTCGAGAAGACAGCGCGGTCGCCGGCGGGAGCGATTTTAGTAACAAAGCCGTTTCCCGCGAAAGGGGAACGATTACTGGTTTGGAACGAGCCAGGTGTGAACGGAAAATTATCGGAGACGGCATAACCGGTGATGTATAAGTTCCCTTCGGAATCGACGACACAAGCGTTGGCGCGGTCCGTGAAGTTGCCGCCGTAATACGTGGAATACACAAGAGTCGCTCCGGTCGGATCCAGCTTGCCGAACATGGCGTCCAGGCCCGTGGATCCGCCTTTGTTGGTCGTCTGAATAGCGTTGGCGAGTGGAAAATTGGTTGAGGCGGTGGCGCCGCAGAAGTAGATGCTGCCCTGCGAGTCGACCGCAATTTTGTTGATGAAATCACGGTCGCGGCCGCCGATTAGCGTCGAGTAGAGCAGCGCGCCGGTGGCGGAGTACTTGGTGACGAAGGCATCGATATTGCCCACCAGATCTTTTTGGAACGGACGCGTCCCGACGGGGAAGTTGGTGGAGGCTGTTGATCCGGCGAGGTAAAAGTTGCCCGCGGCGTCGATCGTAAATCCCGTGGGGGTCCGGTGCTCGATCCGCCGTTGAAGGTGAAGTAGGCGATTGCGGGGTCGATGATGAGCGGCTTGGCGCGGTCATAGTTGCCAACCTGAACCGTGATGGTGTGACCGCTTCGGATGTTGAACCGGCTGGCGACAATGCGGTCGGCCGATTGGAATGCAACGGGTTTAGGAAGGACAAGGGCGCCCGCCGGGGTATCAACCGCGACCGAGCCGTCGGCCTGCAACCTGGCGGTGTGGGATGGAAAACGAATGCGTGCGCGAGCGGGGTCGGCGCCCGGACGCAGTTCAAAATCGAACTCGATCGAACCGCGTCTGGTGTGAAAAACGACGTCGATTCCGGGAAATGCTTCCCGCACACGGACTGCGGAATAATTGCGCACACCGGTACGCCACTGGGAGGAATCGTTACCGGTAATGATATTGGTTGTGGCCGATAGGACAGACTCTCCTTCGATTTGGGACCAGTTGGCGCCGGGAAAGTCGAAGGGGACGGTCGCCGTCTTGGTGTTGCCTTTGCGGTCGCGCTGCACGAGAAGCGCGCGAGCGCCTGTCGCGGTGATCTCCAGCGTGCCCCGAGTGTCGCGGGCAAGGAATCGAACGTCGGAGGCGGCTTGGCCTTTATTTTCTTCGAAAGGCGGCGTCAGCCGCGCAATTTGCGAAAACTTGGGCGCGGCCGCGTGCATTGCCGTTACTATTGAGTCCCGCATAATATAGCGTCACTCCGGCCAAAGAGAAGCCTGTTTCCAGAACGAAGGAATAAGGCGCTTCCTCCGCCGCATCTTGCGGAGCGACTTGCGTGCGGTTT
>VFZQ01000439.1 GCA_016871135.1 Acidobacteriota bacterium
GGAAGTCAAGGCCGCACCCGTAACCCAACAACCAGTCGACCCGCGTGCGGCCGATGGCCTGCTGATCAACGGAAGCGTGAACAACGGGGCGTCATCGCCGTTTGCGCAACTGCCCGCGTTTGGGAATTTTCGGCGCGGCCAGCGTTCGATGTACAACGGCAATCTCGGCGTGATCGTGAACAACGCGGCCTTGGATGCGCGGTCCTTTTCGCTCACCGGCCAGAATACGCCGAAGCCCGCCTACAGCCGCGTGCAGGCGCTCTTCGCCTTCGGCGGGCCGTTGAAAATTCCAAAGCTTCTGGAGCGGAACGGGCCGCAGTTTTCGGTGAACTATCAATGGACGCGGAACAGCAACGCGTCCGTGCAGACGGGGCTGATGCCGACCGATGCGCAGCGCGGGGGTGTGGTCAGCCCGCAGGCGCGCGCGCTACTGGCGCTTTATCCCCGGCCTAATTTTGCGGGCAGCGATCGGTACAACTATCAGGTGCCCATCGTCAGCGGACTCCATCAGGACGATTTGCAAACACGCATGAACAAGCAGGTGCGGCGGAATTTCTTCATGGGTTCGTATGCCTGGCAGAGCACGCGGAACGACTCGCCGGACCTGTTTGGATTTCTCGAAACCGGTAGTGTCGGAGCGCACAATGCGATGATCGGCTACCGGCGATCGTTTACGCCGCGGTCGTTCGTGAACTTGCGTGTGGAGTACAGCCGGCAGCGGACCGAAGTGACGCCGTTCTTCGCCGGGCGGCGGAACGTGTCGGGGGAAGCGGGTATCGGTGGCAATAATCAAGAGCCCACGAATTGGGGGCCGCCGTCTTTGATCTTCTCCAGCGGCATCACGCCGTTGACGATGGCGCAGTCGTCACTCAATCGCAATCAGACCGCGGTCTTTGGAGCGGATGCGTTTGTGGCGCGCGCCGCGCACAATCTTGCCTACGGATACAACCTGCGGCGGCAGCAGTTCAACGTTTTGGGGCAGCAGGACGCGCGCGGAACGTTCGCGTTTACCGGCGACAACGATTTTGAGAAGTTTCTGAGAGGCACGCCGGACACGAGTTCCATCGCCTTCGGCAACGCCGATAAATACTTGCGCGGCTCGATTCACGAGGCGTTCTTGAACGACGATTGGCGCGTGAATCCATCACTCACGATCAACGCCGGTGTGCGGTGGGAATACTGGTCGCCGGTGCGTGAGAAGTATGGGCGGCTGGTGAATCTCGACCTCGCATCCGCGATGCCTTCGCGCACGCTGCCGGCGGCCGATCGCAACAACATCGGCCCACGCGTGGCGTTTTCATGGCGCCCGTTTCTGGCGTCGTCGATGGTGGTGGTGCGCGGCGGATACGGAGTGTACTTCGACACGTCGGTGTATCAGCCGATCGCGATGCGCATGGCGCAGCAGGCGCCGCTTTCCACGAGCATGCGTGTTTCAGGACCAGGGCTTACCTTGACCAACGGATTCAGCGCGGTGGTGTCGGCCACGGAGGCGACGACATTCGGCGTTGATCCCGTGCTGCGCATCGGCTACTCGCAGAACTGGCAGTTGTAGATTCAGCGCGATCTTCCCATGGGTTTGCAGATGACGGCGACCTACAACGGATCGAAAGCCACGCGCGCCCTCCAACAATTCTTGCCGAACACGTTTCCGGGCGGCGCGATCGGCCCGGCCGGTTTTACGTATCTTGTTTCAAACGGCCACGGCCATCGCAACTCGGGGCAGTTTCAACTGCGAAGGCGGCTGCGGCGCGGTTTCACGGCGAGCGCCGACTACGCCTACGCGAAGGCTGTCGACAACGCAGGGCTGGGAGGTCGTGCGTCGTTGACCGCGCAGGACTGGACGAATTTGAACGCCGAGCGCGCGCGGTCGAACTTCGATCAGCGGCATCTGCTGATTGCGATGGCGCAGTATACGACCGGCATGGGCATGCGGCGTTGGAAGGGTGCGTTCTTGAAGGAGTGGACGATTGGGACGCAGATCCGCGCGGGCTCCGGACTGCCGTTGACGCCGGTGTTCTTGAGCCCCGTGCGCGGCACGGGCGTCACCGGATCGTTGCGGCCCGATTTCACCGGCGCCTCTTTGTATGACGCGCCCGCGGGCTTCTTCCTGAATCCGCTCGCGGTCGCCGCGCCGGCCGCCGGACGTTGGGGCAACGCGGGGCGCAACTCCATCAACGGGCCGCATCAGTTTACGCTCGGCGCGTCGTTGGCGCGCACGTTTCGGTCGACCGATCGCATCAGCTGCGACGTACGCGCCGAGGCCGCCAACGCGCTGAATACCGTCACTTTCCCCGCATGGAATACGATTGCCGGCAATGCGCAGTTCGGGCTGCCGATTGCGGCGAATCCGATGCGGTCGATACAGATCATCTTCCGGACGCGGTTCTGATATGAAACATTTCTTCCTGATTTTGTTTCTGTCACTCGCCGCGCAAGAGCCGGTGTTCAAGTCGACAACGCAGTTGGTTGTGGAGACGGTCGTCGTGAAAGATAAGGACGGCAGTCCGATTACTGGCTTGACCGCGAAGGATTTTGCGATCACCGAAGACGGTGTGCCGCAGCAGACCCGGTTCTTCGAATTTCAGAAGCTCGATACGTCCGCGCCGCCGGTTGTTGTGCCCGAATCGCAGCGCGCCCGTGCGCTGCCGCGATTGACGCGCACACAGATCGCGCCCGAGCCGCCCGGCGATATCAAGTACCGCGACCGCCGATTGCTGGCGCTCTATTTCGACCTCACCGCGATGCCGCCGCCGGACCAGTACCGCGCCTTCAACGCCGCGAAGAAGTTTGTCCGCACGCAGATGACCGGCGCGGATTTGATGGCGATCATGGCGTTTACAAGCGGCTCGGTGCAGGTGTTGCAGGATTTCACCGGTGACCGCGCGGCGCTGCTGAGCGTGATCGAAACGTTGATTGTCGGCGAGGATGAGAACGCGCCGGCCGATCCGTCGGACGCGAGCAGGGCCGACACCGGCGCGGCGTTCGGACAGAACGATTCCGAGTTCAATATCTTTTTCACCGACCGGCAACTCGCCGCCCTGCAAACAGCGGCGACAATGCTCGGGCGATTGAATGAGAAAAAATCGTTGATCTATTTCGCGAGCGGCTTGCGTTTGAACGGCGTCAACAATCAAGCGCAACTGAATGCGACGATCAACGCCGCCGTGCGCGCGGGCGTTTCATTCTGGCCGATCGACGCCCGCGGACTTGTGGCGCAAGCGCCGCTGGGAGATGCGACGCGCGGTTCGCCGGGCGGGTTGGCGATGCACACCGGCGCGGCGGCGAATGCGGTGACGGGGGCCTTGCAACGGTCGCAAGATACGCTGTGGACGCTGGCCGCCGATACGGGCGGGAAGGCGCTGCTCGATTCGAACGATCTGTCGGCGGGCATTGTGCAGGCGCAGCGCGCGGTGGCGAGCTACTACATTCTCGGCTACTACACGACCAACGAAAATCTCGACGGTAAATTCCGGAAGATTCAGATCAAGTTGACGAACGGCTTGGCGGCGACGCTCGACTACCGGCAGGGCTATTACGCGGGCAAGGTGTTCAAGAGTTTTTCCACGGCCGATAAAGAACGGCAGTTGGAAGACGCCCTGCTGCTTGGCGATCCGATCACCGAGCTGACGATCGCGATGGAGCTCGGTTATTTTCAGCTGAACCGCGCGGAGTATTTTGTGCCGCTAGCGGTGAAGATTCCGGGCAGCGAGTTGGCGCTGGCGCGGCGGCGCGGGGCGGATCGAACGTTGATCGATTTTATCGGCGAGATCAAGGATGAGTACGGGACGACGGTGTCGAACGTGCGCGATAAAGTCGATATCAAACTCAGCGGTGCGACCGCGGCGGAACTTGCGCGAAGGCCGATCGAATACGACACGGGCTTCACGCTGTTGCCGGGCAAGTACAAGCTCAAGTTCTTGGCACGCGATGCGGTGACGGGTCGCATCGGAACTTACGCGATGCCCTTCACGGTGCCGAATTTGAATCGCGAGGCAATGCGCATTCCGATTAGCTCCGTGGTGCTGAGTACGCAGCGGATCGAAATGCGCGAGGCGCTGTTCAACGCCAATAAAGACAAGCAGCAAACCGTCAACCCGCTGGTGCAGGATGGGATGAAGTTGATTCCGTCGGTGACGCGCGTGTTCAGCCAGTCGAAGGATCTCTTTGTCTATCTGCAGGCCTATGAACCTGGCGCGGAAACGACGCGTCCGCTGGCGGCGTATGTGACGTTTTATCGCGATGGTGTGAAGGTGTTCGAGACCGCGCCGGCGCGGACGGTCGACACGACAGCGGCGCGGTTGAAGACTCTACCACTGCAGTTTCGATTTCCGCTTGCGGCGCTCGAACCGGGCGAGTATCAGTGCCAGGTGACGGTACTGGATGCGGCGGAGAAGAAGGCGGCGTTTTGGTCGGCTCCGGTAATGGTGGTGCGGTAACCGGCGGATCGCGATATCGTGAAAAGAGCGAAAGGATTGCCATCCATGGAAATTCAGTTGACGCCTGATCAAGAGGCATTCGTGCGGAGCGCAATCGCAAGTGGTCTCTATCAGAACGAAACGGAAGTCGTGCGAGACGCGATGTCGCATTGGGAGGAACGTCAGCGTCGCCGGCTGGAGATCTTAGCGGCGGTTAACGAAGCGGAGGGGTCTTTCGGGCGCGGAGAAGGCCGGCGCGTGACGACAGAGGCGGAGTCCCTGCGACTGGCGGATGAGATCAAACAACGCGGACTGGCGAGAGTCGCGGCTAAGCGGTAATGGGCTATCGGCTTCAACCGGAGGCCGAGGCTGACCTCGACGGCATCTGGCTGTGGGTTGCCGAGCAAAGCCAGAGCATTGAAACCGCCAACCGGATCATCGACGCTCTCGTTGGCCGATGTTGGATGCTTGGAGAACATCCGCAAGCGGGGCGTCGGAGAGATGATGACTTGCGGG
Organism: Acidobacteriota bacterium; assembly: GCA_016871135.1. Classification (GTDB taxonomy): domain Bacteria; phylum Acidobacteriota; class Terriglobia; order Bryobacterales; family Bryobacteraceae. The sequence goes on from VFZQ01000439.1 coordinate 4,932, forward strand.
CGGGGATCCGCGGCTTCGCGGCTGGGCAATATGTGATCTATTACCGAATCGATGAGCCGGACATTGTAGTCCTGCACATCGTTCGGGGCGCGCGAGATATCGAGAAGATCTTGCGCCCGTAGTTTGTGTGTTGCGCGGACCTACCGCCCCAGCGCCGCGTTCACGCCCTGGATGATCCAGTACGACGTCGAACTTTCGCCCATGGTGAAGCCCAGGCTCTTGCCGTCGGGATGGAGGCGCATCCCGTAGTTGTGTCCAGGCGGAACCGCGCCCGGGAGGTCGGCGAGTTTTTCGAGTTTATCGGCGGCGAGGTCGAGACGC
>VFZQ01000440.1 GCA_016871135.1 Acidobacteriota bacterium
GGCCGCGCGACTCCCAGTGCGACCAGCTCATCGGTCTTGCGACCGTCCTTTGAGCCCCCGAAGAAGAACACCGTTTCGATGCCGCGTGCATACGCGCCTTGCAATCGCAGCCGGGGCGAAGGCGCATTCGGAAACGAAACGCTCGACCATTGCGACGCATCCGGATCGAACTCCCACGTGTCGTTGTACAACCGGGCGCCAGAACCCGCGAACAATATCAGCCTCCGCCGGCGCTCATCGAACGCAAATCCGAAATGTTGGCGCGCGGGCGGTGATGGAGACGTCCGGATTTCGGTCCATCGATTGGTCCGTAGGTCGAAGCTCCACAAATCGCCGAGCGGGCATGGTCCAAAACCCGACGCACATCCGCCAAACAGCAGCATCTGCGAACCGGCGCGATCATATTCGGCGTGATGCAGGCAGCGCCTGACGGGCCGCGCGCCCTGCGGACTCAAATCGCTCCAGCGATTCGTTGCCAGATCGAAAGCCCAGGTATCGTCAAAACGCCCGCGGTCGGTGAAGCCGTGCGAGATGACGATGCGGTCGCGCTCGGCGTCGTAGATGCCGGAGTGCCCGTAACGGCGGCTGGGTCCGGAGTTGTTGTCGGCCAGCATGCGCCACTCATTGCGGGCGATGTCGTAGGTCCACACATCCGAGAAGAAACCGGCGCCCTCGCCACCAAATAACACCGCGCGCCGCCGCACGGAGTCGTAGTTCCACGTGTGGCCGAATCGTGCCGCGGGCCGTGATCCAGATGGACTCAGTTCTTTCCATTCGTTCCTGTCAATCGAGTAGGACCACAAGTCGTTGCGGCTGTTCGAATCGTCCGAGCCGCCGAACAGCAGCAACTGGTTGCCGGCCGGGTCATAAGCGATGGTCCCGTCGAAACGTCCGCTTGGCCGCGGCCCCGCAGTGGTCAGGGTTCGATACTCCAGTGCTTGAGCGCCCACGGCCAGTGACGCCAGCGCCAACAAAATGGCTCGCATGTTCGTTGAATCCACGCCGGGGCCTGTTTATTCCCGGTAGGCTATTGTCACCCGCGCCTCGGGAGCCGTCACCGTGCGCGCCGCGCCAAACGGGGGTGTTATTGTGAGAGTAAATGGTCCCTTCGCGGCGCCCAGACCGATATGCGCCACCGGCTCGCACGAGCTGACGTATCCACATGCCGATTCTACGCGAAAGGCGTCTTTCCTCCCGGCCAGTCGAACCCGTGTGCCCAGCGGCGCACTGACGCGCAACCAGCCGTTTTCCTTCGGCGCCACACCCCAGATGACGATCGGTGGTTCGCCGAGCCGCGACACCACGACATCCAACGCGCCGTCTCTGTTCAGATCGCCCGTCGCCGCGCCGCGATGAAACGCCGGCGCGCCGACATCAGTGGCCTCGAACCGGCCTCCCGCGTTGCGCAGCAGTAAATTCGGCTGTTTCGAGACTCCCTTTCCGAAGGCCTCCGCGTTGTCGTTGACATCGCCGTTGGCCGTGAAAAGATCGGTCTTTCCGTCGTTGTCGAAATCGCCCGCCAGGATGCTCCATCCGCTTCGAGTGCGAGTCAGCGCTCCCAATCGCCACGGGAAGGTCCTGTCGGTGAACAGTCCTTTTCCCGACCCAAAGAACAAGGGAAACGTTTCACCCATCAACGCCGTGTAGGCAATGTCTTCCCGCCCATCGCCATCGAAATCCGCCGCCGCCGCGCCCATGGCCGAAACCGGTTTCCCGGCATCCGGCAGCGCCACGCCAGCCAGGATCGCGGATTCCTCGAAATGTTTCCCCTCCACGTTGCGAAATAGGAACGAAGGCTCCGTGTCGTTGGTAACGAACACGTCGGTCCACCCATCGTCGTCGAAATCGAGAAACGCCAGGCTCATCCCCTTGCCTTTGTGCGCCGCGATTCCTGTTCGCGCGCTCACATCCTCAAACGTCCCATCGCCGCGGTTGCGATACAACCTGTTCGCCTGCGCCGCGTAAAATCTCGGATGGCAGTATTGCCGCAGCTTTCGCGCCGGATCTCCGCAGAACCGTTCCTTCGCGGGATCCCACTCGACGTAACGCACGACAAACAGATCCAACTTTCCGTCACGGTCGTAATCGAACCAGCCGCCGGCGACGCTCCACGGCTTTCCCGGCGAGGGAAAGCCCGCCACCTTTGTCATGTCGCGGAATTGCATTCTGCCTTCGTTGTGGAACACATAATCCTGTTGAACTCCCGCTACGAAGAGATCGATATTTCCGTCGCCGTCATAGTCGCCCGCCGCCAGCCCAACGGCGTACGCCGATACCGAAACCGCCGTTCGGCCTTCAAACTTCGGGCCTCGGAACACCAAGACTCCGCCCGCGCCATTGGCGAAAGCGGCGTCGAGCGAGCCATCGTTGTCGAAGTCGGCCAGCGCAACGCCGCCTGGCATCGTTTCGATCAGGTGTTTCTCGGCGGTAGGTGCATGATCCAGCTTTGCGGAAAACGGCGAGTCGATCGCCGCCGCGGCGAGGAGCAGTAGTGTTCGAAGCAACAAGACTATTTCACAATCGCACAGGCCGGCGGACCGATTCGATCTCCCGCAGCAGATCCATCTCGCGCAGCGGTTTCGTCAGATATCCGTCCATACCCGCATCGGTGCATTTTTCGCGATAGCCCTCCACCGCATGCGCCGTCAGCGCAATGATCGGGACGCGGCCGCCATCGCTCTCCTCGCTGCGAATCATCCGAGTTGCCGATAGGCCGTCCATCTCCGGCATCTGCAAGTCCATCAACACGATGTCCGGCCGCGCCCGCCGCCATTGCTCAACCGCTTCGATCCCATTTTTCGCGCCGACGACTGTCACGCCGCGCCGTTCCAACAAACGCGTGACGACTTTCATGTTCACCGCGTTGTCTTCGGCGACCAAAATGCTAAGCCCGTTCAAGTCCTCGCCGCATCGGACAGGGGCTTCCGCGACTGGCCGCACGGCCGGTACGGCCGCAACGCAGGGTACGCGGAAGAAGAAGCGGCTGCCTTCCCCCGAATGGCTGACGACGCCGATTGTCCCCTTCATCTCTCGAACGATCCGCGATGCGATCGGGAGTCCCAGGCCCGTTCCCCCATACCGCCGAGTGATCGACGTGTCCGCCTGCTCGAACGGCTGGAAAATCAACTCGCGGCGAGATTGTGGAATTCCGATACCGGTGTCTTCCACTTCGACCTCTAAGTTCGAGCCGCTTTCAATCAATCGGACGCGAAGCGCCACTTGCCCGACCGGCGTGAACTTGATCGCGTTCGCGATTAAATTGTGGATCACTTGCCCGAGGCGCGCGGAGTCGGAAACGATCCAATCCGGCACATTGGCCGCGACCTCGGTCCGCAACCGCAAACCCTTGTTCCCCGCGCGGCCTTCGAACAGCCGTTGTGCGCGCGACACCAAGGCCCGCACCGACACCGATTCCTCGATCAGGATCAGTTTGCCCACTTCCATTTTCGACAAGTCGAGCACGTCGTCGAGTAATCGGAGTAACTCTCTGGCCGAGTCGTCCGCCGACGTCAGCGCTTCTCGTACCTCATCGAGCGATTCGGCGCGCCTCGCCAGTTCGATCATGCCGCTCACGCCATTCATGGGCGTCCGAATCTCGTGGCTGATGTGCGCGAGAAATTCGCTCTTGGCCTGATTGGCCGCTTCCGCCGACTCCTTCGCCGCTCGTAGCTCTTTGGTCTGCTCTCGGACGCGGACGCGGAGCGTCCACACCCAGGCTAGGAAAGCGACAACGAGCCCTGACAAGACGCCGATCGCCGGTAGCACGGAAATCCCTTGCCACCACGGCGCCTTGCGTAGAATCTGCACATCGGCCAACAACTGCACCATCAACCGGGCATTCCGCCGCTCTGGCGTCAGCGGATCGGCGACCAGTCGTAGTACTCCTCTTGCCCGAACCAGATCGCCGATCGAAAATCGCTCGAGATCGGCCGCGGCCGCATTCTCTACGAACACCGGCAGCCAGACGTCGCCTTCCGACCGCAACGATAAGACCAATCTCGGCGGCCGGATAGCCTTCCGGTTGTCGCCATCGAACACCCCTTCAATCTCGACCAGAACGCCGGAGTTGTCCGGCGAGCGGATTGCATTGCCGCTTAGCCGGATGGCTTCCGGCCGTTTTTTCGCCTTCTCCAACAATGCGACCTCCGCCTCGCGAAGGACCGGAAATCCGTCCACCATGCCAATGACGCCTCTGCTCTCAATGAGATCTCCCGCCAAAATATCGACAGGTTCCGCTGGCTCCACCAGCAGTCCGCGATCCGCCTCTTGCACGAAGAGGCTCTTCTTATTCAGCAACAGCGTCGCGGTCCCCCGGACGCGCACCCTCTGCCCAGGTTTGGCGCGATTGCCTGAGCCAAGCAGGTCCGCGATGGCTATTTGTGGCTCGACGCCCCTGATTCGAACCACGCGGGTCATCACCAAACAAGCCGCGGCGCCACACATTTCGGCGTGGCCATCGATTCGAACGCGATCGCCCACGTGCACTTGTTCGAGCGATGCGCCACTGGCGGTTTGCCCGCGTCCGGTTTGATCGCCGTCTTTCAGCGAAGCGATGCGCCTCTCCGAGTCCACAAAGGTGACCGTAGCTTCCAATCGCGCGGCAGGTTTGGCTCCCGCCTCTTCTCTGGTCAGCGTTCGCAACGATCGGAGCGAATCCACCGGCTCGCCAGCGGCGGTGGCGGCCAGGCCAAACCAGAGAGACACAGACATCGGAATCCGCAATGCCAGTTGTCTCTTTGTTTTGAGTATACGCCAGCCCGGTATAATTTTCTTGTGACCTATCGGCTTGTATGTCTGCTCCTTCTCGCCCTCGCTTCGTGCGCAACGAAGCCCACGCAATCGCAAGACGCCGTCCGGCAGGCGATTGTTGATCATCTCGGCAAGCGCTCCGACATGCTGGCCTCTTCGATGAGTGTGTCGGTTGTTTCCGTCAATTTTCGAGGCGACGAGGCCGATGCCGTTGTTTCCGTCGCGCCGAAAGGCGGAGGAGGCGGAATTCAAATGTCCTATACACTCACTTCCGAAAACGGCAAGTGGAGTGTGAAGAAGTCTGGCGCGGCGTCGGGCGCGCCTCACACCGGCACTTCCGGTGCGCCGCACCAAGTCGCGCCGCCGGCGGGTGGTGTACTGCCCGCCGGACATCCGCCTGTCGGTGGAGTTCCCAAAGGCCATCCGTGAGGCGAGTCGCTGTTATCGGCGGCGGTCCCGCCGGTGCAATGGCTGCCCATGAACTCGTGCA
>VFZQ01000441.1 GCA_016871135.1 Acidobacteriota bacterium
GGCTTGGCTGCTGGGCGTGAGCCGAAGCCGCCGCGGGCAGTTGATCGCGGTGTATGGGATAACGGCGGCGGTGTCGGTGGCCTTCAGTTACGTCAGCCTGTATCGATGGTTCTCGGAGCGGGAACGGCCGGCGGTGGTGAGGCGGCAGCTCTATGATCAACTGGCCGAGGCCGCAGCGAAGACGGATGAGTCGCTGGCATCGGCGTCGGCGGAGGCGCGTAAACACACGCTTGCGCTGGAGGAGATGACCGCGGCGGAAAAGCAGCACGGCTACATTTCGAAAGCCGCCGATAGCGATCCGTATTTGAACAAAGTACGGGAGGCTGTGGCGCGCGAGGCCGGAACGTATCGCGAGGGGACTGGGGCAGGAATTCGGTATACCGCGTTTGAACGGTATGCGAAGCTGGCGCGGGAGTCGCAGCAGTCCATCGAACAGTCGCGAGCGGCGCTGGCGGCGTGGCGATCGAACGCCAAGCCGACGGAGCCCGCCGATAAACAGCTTCGGGAGTTTCACGCGGTGTTCGATGCGATTCCGTGGACCGAGGTAGCAGAAGCGTCGCATGGCGCCCGGGCGGCGCGTCCGGAGGTTCCGGCGCTTGCGGCGAACGTCGACCAGACATCGGGAGGCCAAGAAGATCTGCTTCTGGCGTTCACCGAACTGTTGGCCGAGCCGACGCCGCGGCACGCATTCAGCTTCACGCTGGCGGCGTTCTTGGATGTGATTATTTTCCTGGTGGCATACGCGGCGGGGCCGCATATGCACGGCGCAACGGAGGAGCGGGCAACACGTGCGGCGGCTGCGATCGAATCGCTGGATGGGCAAGTGTTCACGCGCGACTTGTTGCGTAAGGTGCGGCCGGCGCCGGGCGGGTTGGGGCGTGTCGACGCGGCAGAGGTCACGCCGGGCGAGGCACAGTTGTTGATCGTTTTGGCGGCGCGGGGGCAGGCCACGCAAGTGGATGATCCATCAGGCACTTACTGGCTGCTTTCGCCGGAGACGCACGAAGCGCTGGTCGATTCGCTAGCGGTTCGCGGAGTGCCGCTGCGTGCGTCTAAAGCGGCGACGGCTTGAAATACGGTAATCTCGATAAGGGAACAGGGGATTCCCTTCTCATAATATTGTGACGACCTCGGTCAAAGGTGAATACGCCCTGCATGCTCTGTTTGATTTGGTGACGCAGGAATCGAACGGTCCGGTGAAGATCGCCGACATCGCGCGGCGGCAAAAGATACCGCAGAAGTTTTTGGAGTTGATACTTTCGAGCCTGAAGCAAGGGGGCTTTGTCGAATCGCGGCGCGGGGCGGATGGGGGCTACTTGCTGGCGCGTCCAGCGGATGCGATTACGATCGGCGAAGTGCTGCGGCATATCGACGGCGCGCGAGACGTGGGAGCGCGGTCGCGAAAGCGTCTGGAGACGCCGTTTAGTAATATGTGGACGCAGGTGGATCGTTCGATTTCGGCGGTGATCGATCACACGACGTTCGCCGATTTGGCACGAAGCTGGAAGGATCGTCAGAACAAGTACGTTCCCAATTGGGATATCTAGGAGTGCAGCATGCTTTTTCAAGACAACTCGTTGAGCATCGGCCGGACGCCGTTGGTGAAATTGAATCGAGTGACGGACGGCGCCGGTGCGACGGTGCTGGCGAAGATCGAGGGGCGTAATCCGGCGTACTCGGTGAAGTGCCGCATCGGTGCTTCGATGGTTTGGGATGCGGAGAAGCGCGGCATACTTGCGCCTGGCAAGGAACTGATTGAGCCGACGAGCGGGAATACCGGTATTGCGCTGGCGTTCGTGGCGGCGGCGCGGGGGTATCCGATCACGCTGACAATGCCGGAGACGATGTCGGTGGAGCGCCGGAAAGTGTTGAAGGCGTTTGGGGCGAACTTGTTGCTGACTGAAGGGGCGCTCGGGATGAAGGGAGCGATCGGCAAGGCGGAGCAGTTGGCGGCGGACAATCCTGGCAAGTATGTGCTGCTGCAACAGTTCAAGAACCCGGCGAATCCGCGGATTCACGTGGAGACGACGGGGCCGGAGATTTGGGAAGACACCGAAGGCGGGGTCGATATTTTCGTCGCGGGCGTGGGTACGGGCGGCACGATTTCCGGCGTGACGAAGTACATCAAAGAGATCAAGGGGAAGAATATACTCTCCGTCGCCGTTGAACCGGCGCACAGCCCGGTTATTACGCAGACGCGGAACGGCGAGGCGCTGAAGCCGGGGCCGCACAAGATTCAGGGAATCGGCGCGGGGTTCATTCCGGACACGCTGAACATGGGGGCGGTCGATCAGGTTCAGCAAGTGACGAACGAGGAGTCGATCGAGATGGCTCGGCGGCTGGCGAAAGAAGAAGGGATTCTTTGCGGGATCTCCTGCGGGGCGGCGGCGGTGGCTGCGATTCGGCTGGCGAAGGCGCCGGAGAACAAAGGCAAAACAATCGTCGTGATACTGCCCGATTCGGGCGAGCGCTATTTGACGAGCGCGCTGTATGAGGGCATGTTTGACTAGCGATTTGATAGGATGAAGACCTCGATGCAAACCCGTAGAACCTTTCTCTCCGCAGCCTCCGGGCTCGCGCTTTCGGCGGCCAGGATCAAGGCCGATAAGAACTTCAAGGGTGTGATTATCGGCGCGCAGACGTACTCGCTGCGTGACCGCGATAGCGATGCCGCCATCAAAGCGCTGAACGAACTCGGTATCAACACCGTCGAGATGTGGAGTGGCCATGCCGAGCCGTTTAAGGGGCGAGTTGATCCGAAGGAGGTCACCGACTGGCGGTTGAAGGTGCCGATCACGCACTTCACCGACTTGCGCAAGAAGTTCAACGACGCGGGCATTACGATTCACGCCTACAACTACAGCTTCCGCGAGAATTTTTCGGACAAGGAAATCGCGCGGGGGTTTGAGTTTGCGAATGCGCTGGGGGCGAAGGTAATTACGGCGTCGTCGAATGTGACGACGGCTAAGAAGGTCGACCCGTGGGCGAAGAAGGCGAAGATTCGTGTCGGCATGCACAATCATTCGCGGATCGTGAAGAACGAGTTCGCGACGCCGGAGGACTTCTTGGAAGCGATGAAGGGGATGAGCAAGTACATTTGCGTCAACCTCGACATCGGGCACTTCGTGGCGGCGAATTTCGAGCCCGTGAAGTTCATGGAGCAGTATTACGACCGCATCGTCACTCTGCATATTAAAGACCGCAAGAAGAACCAGGGCGACAACATGCCGTTCGGCCAGGGCGACACGCCGATCAAGGATGTGCTGACGTGGCTGAAGGCTAACAGGCAGGCGATTCCGGCGAATATTGAGTACGAGTACAAGGCGCCGGACACGGTGGCGGAGATTCGGAAGTGTGTGGAGTATTGCCGGAAGATTGTGGCGTAGGATTGTAGCGCTGCGCAAACTTCTATATAGTGATCTATATGAAGAGCGTGCTGGTCCAACTGGATGATGAATTGGTGGCCGAACTGGAGAAGGCGGCGCCCGCGAGCAAGCGCGAACGTAGCGAATTCATCCGGCAAGCGATTCGGAACGAATTGCATCGGAGCGAGTTTGATCGGATGCGGGACGCCTACTTGCTGCAGCCGGATTCGGCGGAAGAGGCAGACGATTGGTCCGACCCTCTTGAGTGGAATCCTGAACCGGCGACAAAATGAAACAGTATGAAGTCTGGTGGGCATTGTTACCACTGCCCGCGGGACGCCGGCCTGTTTTGCTGCTCAGCAGAACTTCGGCATATGAGTACTTGAACAAAGTTACTGTTGCAGAGATTACGACCACAATTCGCGGGATCGGCGCGGAAGTGACGCTTTCTCGACAAGAAGGCATGGCTCGCATGAGTGTCGCCAATCTTGACAATATTCGTACCGTGCCGATCCGTTCGCTTGTCGAGAAGATCGGTGCGCTTTCGGCTGGAAGGCATCATGTGGTGAAGCGAGCGTTGGGACATGCTTTCGAGTGGGACGAACTCTTGCAGGCCAAGCCTGCGAAGCTGGAATAGGCCATAGCGCACGCGCGGCCCGGTTGTACGTCGGTTCGCGCTAAGCGGATATACTCGGTTCTGCGATGGCAATTGGTCCGGGCACACAATTCGGCGTTTATGCGGTCGGCGAGATGCTGGGCAAGGGCGGCATGGGCGAGGTGTACAAGGCGCGCGACACCAAGCTCGACCGGACTGTTGCGATCAAGGTTTTGCCGGCGGCGGTGGCCTCGGACCGCGAACTACTGGCGCGGTTTGAACGAGAGGCCAAGACGCTGGCGTCGTTGAACCATACCAACATCGCGCATGTGTATGGCCTGGAAAATTTCGGCGGCGTGATGGCGTTGGTGATGGAGTATGTTCCGGGGCCAACGCTGCGGGAGCGGTTGGCGAAAGGCCGTGTACCGGTGAAGGAAGCGGTCGCGATTGCCCGGCAGATTGCGAGCGCGTTGGAGGCGGCGCATGAGAGTGGCATCATTCATCGCGACTTGAAACCAGCGAATGTGAAATTGACCGATGATGGCGCGGTGAAGCTGCTCGATTTTGGGCTGGCGAAATCGGTGGCGCCGTCGCGGGCGCCGACCGATGAAACCGAAACGATGGCGTTGCAGGATACGGGCACGGGAGTGATACTCGGCACGGCGGGATACATGGCGCCGGAGCAGGTGCTGGGCGCGGGTGTGGATCGGCGCGCGGATGTGTGGGCGTACGGCGCGGTGCTGTATGAATTGCTGTCGGGCAAGCGCGCGTTTGCGGGATCGACGCTAGCGGAAGTGATGGCGGCGACGCTGCGAGCGGAAGTCGATTGGAGCGCTTTGCCGGGCGACACGCCAGGGCAGGTGATCACGATTTTGCGACGATGTCTGGAGCGGGATCGAACGAGCCGGATTCGGGATATCGGCGATGCTTGGCGATTGGTGGAGGATCGGCCGGTGACGGCTGCGGCGGGCCGGCCGTGGTTGTGGCCCGCGGTGGCGGGAGTGCTGGCGGCGGGGTTGGCGGTGGCGGTTTGGGTGGGGCGGCCGACGGGGCCGAGTCCTTCGCTGCGGCGGCTGACGGTGAGCCTGGGAGATGACGCGAATCTCGCCACCGGCGTCGCGAACGCGATCGCTATTTCTCGCGATGGCGCCCGCATCGCATATGTGACCGTTGGAACCAACCAGATTCGCCGCCTCGTCACTCGCCGGTTGAGCGAGGCCGAACCGCGAGTTCTAGCAGCGACCACGCCTGTCCAAATTAGG
>VFZQ01000442.1 GCA_016871135.1 Acidobacteriota bacterium
GGAATCGGTGACCGCGATGACCTTGGTAATCTGGCGGCCGTCCCAGACATAGATGCCGTTCCGGCCGCCGTTCCAGGCGTGGAAGGCGAGTCGGCCGGGCCCTATGAAATGCGCATCCTGGTCGCGTATGTTCTGACCGCGGCCGATCACGGGAAGATTGTCGGTCGGAATCTTAACGGGCTGCGTGCCGGCGCGGCCGATGAAAATCTCGTCGAAGCCGCCGTTCCAATGTCCGAAGAAGAATTCGCCGCTATCGGCAAGCGAGCCCGTGGAATTGCCAATGCAGCACCCACCCGATTGCGCCTGATACTCGGCGTATGGCTCGGCCGGTTTGTCGAATGGGTAGATATGAATGGCGGCTGGACCGGAGGCGAAATCGAGGCGCGCCGCTACGTCGCCCCGCGCGTTGATCGAAGGACTCACGATCGACGTGACGATCGCGCCGGAAAGCCCGCGTTCGCCGGTGGCGATGAGTTTTCGCGGGACTCCGCGATCGAGAATCATGAGCGCCGAACCGCCATTGGAAAGCGCGGCGATGAAACCGAAGCGGTCGTTGGCGTGGTCGATCTGGCCGATCGCCTTGATGGTGACCTGCGTCGTGCCGCTGCTCGACGCGATGCTTTCAAGCTTAAACGGTGCGCGAGTGCGCACGACGACCTGCGCCTGGCCGGAAAAACTGGCGTTGCCTTGCGGGATATCGAGACGCGCGGAGATCGTAATCGTTCCGGCGCGATCGCCGGCTTGCAGGTTGCCGGCGCTATCGATGGAAGCGACCGTCGGGACGCCGGAGCGCCACGCAAAATTCGAAACCGGCAGAGGCTTGCCGTCGGCGTCGAGGGCGCGGGCGGAAACGCTGAACTTTCCGCCGATCTCGAGTTCGATGCGAGCGGGAGTGATCTCAATGCGCGAAGGATGTACCCACACGGTGAACTGGTTCGAGGCCATGCCCGATGTCGCTTCGATGACCGCGCTGCCGGGCAGCAGGCCGGAGACGACTCCATCGTCCGACACGCGGGCGACAGCGGGGTTCGACGTGGCCCACACGACGGGCGCGTCGAACAGCGTTTCGCCGAACTCACCCTCGACGACGGCCTGAATCGCCATCGAACGGCCCGCGAGAACCCAGTTACGCTGGGCGTTCAGCCACAGAAATTCCTGTGCGAACGCCGCGGGTGCGGCGAGCAAGAGGAGGTTACGGCAGAGGTTCGGCCACATACAGGGCAAACCTCCCGGAGGATTCGAAGGCGGTAAAGAAGATGCGGCCGTCGTCGCGCATGTAAATTTCGCGGATCGTTTGAAGATAGTCGCCGGACGGCGTGGGTTCAAGCAAGGAAACCACCATGCGGCGCTCGCCGGAGGCCGTGCGCATGCTGATCGACAGCCCGTTGGTCACGAAGGCGATCTCGCCTTGCGCGTTGACGTCCCAGGCGCCGAAGCCGACGTTGACGCTGCCGTCGGGCATGGCGTCGATATTGCCGACGGCGAGTTTCCAACCGTCGCCCGCGTGTTCGAGAATGGCTTGATCCGAACTGCCCGGCACGTTTCCGAACGCCAGGATACGATGGCCGCGCCCGGCGCGCAGACCGATGTTGCTGAGCGACATGACTCCCGTCTGCAGGTGGCCGGGCGGGAACGCATTTTCGAAGGCGCCGTTGCGCCAAAAGTAACTGGTTTCCTGCGCTTGCCCATCAACGCGGGCGGCGATGGCGACGCGGTTGTCGTCGTCGAGATAGACGGCGTTGATTTGATTGAAGAGGCGTCCGTTGGCCGCGCGTGCGTTCAAGCGGAGAATCTCGGTGAAGCGGCCGCTCTCGACGAGGTAGTAAGCCTGTGTATTGGGCCCGGTCGCTGGCGTAATGCCGGCTTGAATCGCGAGCGCTCCCTTGGTATTGGCGGCGCGGATCGACGCGTTGTTGAGCGTCGCACCATCTGGCAGGCGGCTGCCGAACCGAATCACCTGTTCGGTGGCGCCGCGATCGTAACGATAGATGCCGGACTCGGCTTGGAAATAGACGCCGCCGCCCGGGTTGCCGACGAGAGCGCTCTGATAGAGCCCGCCGTCGGGAACGCGATCATTGATGACCAAGTGCGGGAAGAGATCGGTGCCGGTGTGCTCGAACAGGCTTTCCGGCGAGCCGAGCGCGACGAGAACCGGGTCATCGATTCCGGCGCGAACGATGACGCGTCCCGTCGGGAACTGTACGTTCGCGTCGAGCGTGAGCTGGTCGCCTGTGCGCAGGACACTCGTCGCGGTGTTGCCTGTCTGCTGCATCAAAAGGAACGGAGCGTTCGGCGTCACGACGTGCGCGGAGAGGGTTCCCGATGCCGTAAGCGCGGCCGCGCGAATATTCGTAATCGGTTCGCCATTCGGTGCCAGGCGGCCGAGACCCAAGAGTAGCGTGGGTGCGCCGTCGCGCCAGCGATAGAGGCCACAGCCGGCCGTGCCGCACTGGTAGAAGAGAACGCCGGAGGACGGGGAGACCTGAAAGACCGCGTTGGCGCCCGAGACATCGAGCTGGGAGATCCGATCGCCAGTAACGCGGATCAGTTGAGAACGGCTGGCGAGAACTGCGGCGCCGCCTTGGCGGTCGACAGCGAAATCGCCAGTGGTGATCGAAATCGACGCGAGCCGCGATGGCGCGCCCGTGCCGACAAGTCGCTCGGGTTGGCCCGAAAGGCTGACGCGGTAGAGGCCTTGCGCCGCGGTGAAATAGACGGTCCCCGTGTTGTCGATACCGAACTGATCGAAGCTGAAATTGACATTCGTGGTTCCCGGAAGTGGCGCTTCATTGGAGACGAGCATTTCGACGGTGCGGCCGGTGAGGCGAAAGAGTCCGCTATACCGGCGAGCATCGCCCGTCGGGATAAACGTTCCCCGGAACACGATCTGCCCGCCGTCATTGAGAGAAGCGTTTGTGATCCGGTCGGGCACGACACTCTCGTAGCCAGAGAACGATTGGCCCTGCAGAAAAACGTAACGATTGACGCCGCCGGTTTGCAGTGTGATCGCAGCACTGTTAACCATCCAGAAACGGGCGGCGATGTCTCCGCTGTTATTGATTGCGAACTCTCCGGGGTCGCTGGTCAACGAGCCGAAAGCGGTCGCGCCGCCTTGTGCGACCAGCTTCGTGACCCCGCGATCGACGCTGAACAACGCGGCGGCGAGGCCGTCGAGAGATCCGGTGAACGCCGCCTGGCCGTTGTCGTTAAAGGCGGCGACGTGGTTTGTCGAACGGAGTGAAAATGAGTGGCGGACCTCTTCGGACCCAAGCAACCGCCGCACGCTGTAAAACTTCTTCGGAGAGATTCGGATCGACGCGGATCCCCAGATCCACTGGGCGCGGCCGGGTTGGTTGCCGCCGCTGACGTCGACGCGCGCGCGGACCGTCGCCAGTCCCGTACCGGCTGCGGTGAGGTTCCCGTTCGTGTCGATGCGCGCGCCGTTGAATTGTCCGCCGTTGGCGCCGGTGACCTGCCAGTTAAAATTCACGTTCGGAATCGCGTTGCCGGAGGCGTCCAAGGCACGGGCCGTAAACGAGAGACGCTCGCCGACCGTAATGTCCTTCTCTTCTGGCTGAAGATCGATGCGGGCGGGGATGCATTGCAACTGTTCGGAAACGTTAAAGCCCGCCGAACTGGCGAAGACGGTGCAGAGGCCGACGCCCAGCGCGGTGGCGTTGCCCTGGTTGTCGACGCGGAGCAGCTCTGGTTGCCGCGAGATCCAAGTGACGACGGGATTGTCTACGACGTTGCCGTTCGCGTCGCGGACGATCACTTTCAACTTCTCGGTCGTGCCGACGATGAGGCCGGCGTCGGCCGAAGCGATCGCGATGCGGGGCTGCGATTGCCCGAACGCCGCGACCGAGATGAGGAGGAGCCGGAGCATTACGCAAAGACTTCGGTCACCGGTTCAAACTCGCCGCGAATCGAGCCGGCGACGTATTCGTAGATGCGGCCGCTGGGCGTGTCCAAAATGCGCTTGGTCCAGTTGATGCCGAGCGCGCTGTAGATTGTCGTCGTGATGTCCTCGGGGTAGATGGGGCGCTGGGCGTGCCAACCGGGATCGATGATGCGGCCACCGATAGCGTCGGTGGCGCCAATCACGGCTCCTCCCTTGACCCCGCCTCCGATCATGACCGCGCTCATGGCGATGCGGTGATGGTCGCGCCCGCCACGGCTGTTGAGTTCGCCGGGCGTGCGGCCGAACTCGCCCATGATGACGATCAGCGTCTGGTCGAGATCTCCGGAGGCGCGAAGATCTTCCACGAGATTCCCGACGCCGGAGTCGAGCGTATTGACGAGGTTGTAGAAGTTCTGCGGATAAGCGGTGTCGAACATGCTCTGATGCGTGTCCCAACCGCCGTTGCGAATGGTGATGAAGGCGGCGCCGGATTTGGCGCGGATGGCGTTGCGGGCGACGATACAGGCGTTGCCGAAATTGGACGAGCCGTAACGGAGACGTTCTTCGTTCGAAAACTGGAAGAACTGCGTGACAACGGGATCGTACATCAGGCCTTTGGCCGCGGCATAGTAGTCGGGCTGCGCGGCCATGACCGGGTCGAATGGCGCGGCGCGGAAGGGCGCCTCCAACTCCTCCAGAAGCTTGAACTTTTCCTCGAACCGCTGTTGGCTTTGCGCGCCGTAATAATTGTGTGTGATCGTGCTGAGGCCGCCGACGTTAGCGGGCGTGGCCATGGGTTCGTATTTGCCGCCAAGAAACGAAGCGCCCTGGCCGGCCGTTCCATTAAGCGCCAGGAACGGTGGTATCTTTCCTTCGCCGCCGCGTTCGAGCGCAGCGACCGCGCCAATGTGCGGAGTTTCGGCTGCAAACGCCGGATTAGACGGGTGGGAGGTCTGCAAATAGAACTGGCCTCGAACGTGTTCGGCTTCCCAACTTGCCACCGAGCGGAGCACGCACATGCGGTCGGTATGCTTTGCAAGCACCGGAAAGTACCTCTGGCTGATGGCGATCTTGCCGTGCTGCTGGATGTCGGCGTCGTTCGGATTCCACGGGCCGTCCTTGGGATCGAATGTGTCGACGTGGCTGGGCGCGCCGTCGAGGTTTATGAAGATGCAGGCCTTGGCGGAATTTCGCGTTTCGACGGGCATCGAAGTGATCTGCGCGTCGCCGCGGCGAGTGATGCCAAGCAGACCGGCAGCCGTGAGCCATTTGCGGCGCGACATCTTGAGGCAGCTTGGGCAGGTCTTCATATTAGTGATT
>VFZQ01000443.1 GCA_016871135.1 Acidobacteriota bacterium
CGCACTACCTGAGCGCTTGCAACTGCCGCAACTCATCCTCGGCCTGTTGAATCGACGACTGAATCCGCGACAAATCCCCCGCTTCCAGCGCGCCTCCCGACCGATCCCGGTTCTGCGCCGACAAGGTAAAGCTGCGGTACAGATCGGTCACCTCCCGGTACCGCCGCAGAATGCTCACCAGAAGCGCCTCTCTTCGCCGTTCGATATCGCGATCCGCTTTCGGCGCCGCTGGCGCGGGCTTCGCCGCTTGAGATTTCAACTTCTCCGTCAGCGCCCGCTCATTCGCCTCCGCGCGCGCCAGCCGCTCGTTCCTGGCCTTCGCCTCCGCCGACGCCGCCGCCAACAGACGGTTAGCGTGCTCAATCTCCACGCGCGTTTCGGTTAATTGCCCGGCCAAAGTCTTGGACTCGGCCACCGCGCCCGCCGCCTTCTCCGACGCCGCGGTCAACTCCTCGCGCGAGTGCGCCAACGCCGCCGTCAACTCCGCCGTACGCGCCCGCAACTCATCGATCGTCCGCAACGCGTTCGGCGATTCGACCTCGGTCGGAACACGAACGATCTTCGTCTCGGCCTTCACCGGTTCGGCGGGCGGCTCTTCCCGCGCGGGCGTTGCCGACGGACTTCGCCGTTCTCGCTGCAACGAGTCGATGCGCTCCAGCGCCGCCTGATACCGCAACTCCGTCCGCCACCAATAATAGCTCGCAG
This sequence comes from Acidobacteriota bacterium, assembly GCA_016871135.1. GTDB lineage: Bacteria > Acidobacteriota > Terriglobia > Bryobacterales > Bryobacteraceae. The sequence goes on from VFZQ01000443.1 coordinate 706, forward strand.
CGATCGTTGTGAAAAACAACAGCAGCGGCAAAAGCCGTTCGATGGCGCGTGCGATCTTCATCGTCGAACCGCGAAATGCGCACGATGCGGCACTTCGCGCCCCCCGTTGGAGATTTCGACGCTGGCTGTCCGCGCACGGGGATTCCGTAACTCAACGGCCAGGCTCCAGTGCGAAGCCGCCGTCCCAACGATCTTCGCGACCGCCTCTCCGATCTCGCCACGACTGCGACAGAACGCGCCGGCGCCGCCGGACTGTTCGGCCAGTTGCAACAGCCCGCGCTGATAGGCTTCGTTAATCGGATCGGAGGCATAATTCAAATGCACGAAAAACAGCGGCGTCTCCGAGGCCGCGACCGTATCGGAGAGCTTCAGAATCTTTTCACGAACTAGTTGGTCGGGAAACCGCCGGCTCAAATCACGCGAGTCGGTGGCGTTGATGACCGGATTGGTGAAGTCCTCCCGATAGTTGTAGATGTTCGAGTCGGTGACGTACAGAACCGCCACACGCACGTTCGACCGGCTCATCAGCGCGTCGCCCAATGACGTCGCCGCGTCGAGCGTTTCCAACATCCCCGCCTTTCCTGTCGCTGGGTATTCGGCGATGGCCGACGCCGTCTTCGTACGGTCGCCCGTCGGGTCGACCAGTACTTGCAAGCCATCCTGCGCCTTCAGCACGGAGGCCCAATAGTTGTTGGGTAACTCGCTCAGCGACGCAGTTAGCGCCTGCCGGGCATTGTCCACCAGCGTCAAATCGCCGGCAAGGTCGAGCACGACGAGTAGGATCAAGTCGTCCTTCGGTCCGTGCACACGCAGCACGCGCGCCGGGGATCCGTCCAACTTGGCGGCAAAGCCCGCTCGCTCCAAAGGCGGGTCGAGATTCAGCGCCGCCACTCGCAATAGTGTGCGGACGGGTTTGCGCGCCTCCGCGCCTCCCAGCAGCGAGGCGCCAATGATCGGTATCGCAGTCCTTCGAAGCAGATGCCGTCCTCTCTTCTATTATGACGGCATCGTTATGCGAGCGATGTTGGTCATGTCAACTCGACATCGCCCGTTCCGTTGCGGAGGTTACTTTGCATTCTCGGCGACGCGCGCCGCAAAGCGCGCGACGTCGATCACGGCACGTTCGTGCGTGCCTTCTCCAACGATCCCGTGCGGCGCATCGCACCGCACGCGAAAATTCACGCGTTTGCCGTTCTGTTCGATCACTTCCGCGCGAAAGACAACTTCGACGCCCATTCCCGCCGCCGAGAGATGCTTGACGTTCACGACCGTGCCCACTGAATCCCAACCATCGGGCAGCAGCGGCTTGATCGCATTGCGCGAAGTGCGCTCCATCCACAAGATCATCCACGGCGTGCCAAGAACGCGCGCGCCTTCCAGGCCCAGAAACGAAATCGCCGTGTCGTCGCCGACCACCAATTTTTCTTCCCAAGTTACGCCGAGCAGGCTGTCCATTTATTTCCCTCCAAACGCTTTGCCGATCGCTTCGCGCTGCGCGGCCGTCAGCAGCCGGACCTTCTCGTTCTTGAGGAGGAAATGCAGCTTTGCGGTTTCTTCCAGCTCTTCGGCGCGGTCGACCGCTTCATTTACGGACCGTCCCAAACAGACCAGACCATGATTGCGAAGCAACAGGCAATCATGGTCGCGCGCCGCCTCGCCGATCGCCTCGGCGAGGTCGGTCGAGCCGGGCCGGTAATAAGGAACGACCGCGAGCGGCGCAACGCGCATTAAATAGTAAGGCGTCATCACGGGCAGCGGCGCGGCCTCGTCCAAATCGTCGAGACACGACAGCATTACCGACCAGGTCGAGTGCAGGTGCACCAGCGCGGTTGCGCGTTCGCCCGCCGCCTCATAGGCGCGTAAGTGAAACGGGTACTCCTTCGACGGCTTATTGGCGTTGCGCGCCTTGCCGTCCATGCCGATCGCAGCCAACGATTCGACGCTTGAGTGCCGCATCGATTGGCCGGTCGGTGTAATCCAAACCGTGTCGCCTTGGCGCACGCTCAAGTTTCCAGTCGAGCCAAAGGCCAGTCCGCGCGCGTGGAAACTTCGTCCCGCGCCGCACATCGCTTCCAATTCGGTCATCAAGTTCTCTCCAACGCTTTTCGGAAAAAGTCCGCGCTCCCGAAATTACCCGACTTCAACACCAACGTCAGCGCCGGCCCGTCGCCGACCGGCCGGATGGCTGGAACGCCGGGATCAATCACGCGTCCGACTTCGGCGGCTTCCACTCCGAGCGCCGCCGTCACTGCGCCGGCCGTCTCTCCGCCGGCGACGATCAGACGTTTCACCTCGTCGGATAAGGTCGAGGCGATCACACCAAAGAGCATTTCCAATTCTTCGGCGACGATCTGCCCGTCGAGTCCGCTTGCTTCGCGCTCTTCGGCGGTCTGCGACGATCGGATCACCGCGTGCCCAAATGCCCGCAGATGTTTTCGAGCCTCCCGCAGAACGCGGCCGATTTCCTTTTCGACGTCTTCCAATAGCGCCGCAGCGTCGATCGACACCTGATCACCGCCGAGACGCTCGAGCTGCGAAAGCGTCGCGGACGAACAACTGCCGGCGAGAATTAGTGCCGCGCCGCCCGACTCAGCGGCGAGCTGCGTTTCTTCGCTCCTCATCCAACCTCGATCGCGCCATACTTTCGGCAAAGATGTACCCATGCCGCTTCCTCCGGTCAACAGCGGCACGTCGGCGAAGCGCGCGGCGAGAATATCCAAATCGTCGTCACCGATCACATCGGCCAGGGCAATCTCAACACCACGAGGCAGGTTCTCGCCGCGTAACGGCAACAGACCAACTTTTCGTTTCGTCTGCCGCTGCAACCAGCGAACCACATTCGAATCCGTCATCGGATTCAACGGATGGTTACGCATGGAAGTCTCGGCGAGGGGAACTCCGTGCACGAACAGATGCCCCATGTATTGGGTGCGTCCATTCACGGGCAACGCGGGGATAGCGAGCGTCGATTCAGCTCCCAACTCGCGCAAGAGCGCGTCGCAGACCGGCCCGATGTTGCCTTCGGGCGTCGAATCGAAGGTAGAGCAGTATTTGAAGTAGAATTGACGCGGCGCGTGCGCGCGTGCGCCGGCCAAGGCGTCGAGTGTCATCGACACGGCATCTTTAGGCTTCACCGAACGTGACTTCAGGCAGGAGACGCTGGCATCATAACCGGGCGGGACTTCGGCGCCGCCGAAGGCCAGCACGGTCCTCGCACCGCTTTCCGACAGCATGCCGGCCAAGTCGGTTCCGCCCGTAAAGTCATCGGCTATCGCAGCGAAAATCATGGAGTGGCTCTCTGACAGTATAATGTCCCATTAGTGCCGACGATCTACGATGTGGCCAAAAAGGCCAACGTGTCCACCTACACCGTTTCGTGTGTATTGAACAAATCGGCCTATGTCAGCCCGGAATTGACCGAACGCGTGCTGGCCGCGGTTAAGGAGCTCGACTACACGCCGAACGCGGTGGCGCGCAGTTTGCAGACACGTTCCACCAAGACAATCGCGATGTTGATTCCTACGATCGGAAATCCGTTCTACGCGAACGTCGTGCGCGGCGTGGAAGATCGGCTTCGCAAGGACGGGTATTCGCTGCTGATCGGCAACACCTACGACGAGACCTCCGAGCAGGTCCGGTATTTGAACCTCTTCAAGGCGCGGCAGGCGGACGCGGTGCTGCTGTTCATCGTTCCGGGCGGCGAAGACGGCGTCGCGAAACTTGTCAGCGCCAAGCGGCCGGTCGTGTGTGTGGGCCGCGCACCGAACTCATTCGCTGCCGACAGCGTAAGCGCGAACAACGTTTACGGCACGCAGCTGGCGATCGAACATCTCGTCGCCAAGGGCCACAAAACGATCGCAATCGTTACTGGGCACACGACGCTGTCGACTTCGACGGATCGCATCGAAGGATGGCGGCGCACGCTGAAAAAACACAAACTTGGCCATGCCGACACACTGATCGAAACGAGCGATCACACCGAAGTCGCCGGCTGCGAGGCGACGTACCGACTGCTTGAACGCGAGCCCAAAACGACGGCGATCTTCGCGTCAAACTTCCCTCTCATGACGGGAGTTGTGCGGGCGCTCAAGGAAAAAGAGATTGCGGTGCCGAAGGCGGTGGAAGTGGCCAGTTCGGACGACTCCGATTGGCTGGATATTTTTAGTCCGCCCGTCACGACGGTCGCGCAGCCCGCTTATGAAATGGGTGAGCGGGCGGCCGACCTAGCCCTGCAACGCATCAAGGACAACAACAGGCCGTTTACTAAAGTCGTCCTGGAACCGGTATTGCATCCCCGTGGTTGAAACCGTTCGTTGTCTTGGGCACGTCTGGCTTGTTAGAGCGGAATCGTTGCGTCAATCGGCCCGAGGTATTCGTTGATCCGTTTTTCCCCCTTGTTCTTGGTGGCGGCGATTGCCGTTTTCGCCGATACTCCCGAGGCCGATGGAGCGCCGCAGATCGGCCAGCAGGTGCTGGCGCGCTATTACGCCGCTGTGACACAGCAAGCCC
>VFZQ01000444.1 GCA_016871135.1 Acidobacteriota bacterium
TTGGGGCTCCCTTGCGGTCGCGGCTCTGTAGGGTTGTCGGTGTTAATAGGGCGGTTGGGGTTGGGGAGGTGGTGACGACTTTCATCTTTTTGTGCGGCCCGCGGCGGGCCATGGGGGCAGCCGCGCGGTAGGCTGAGAGTATGTTCCGACTCGCTCTGGCCGTGCTCGCCGGCATCGTCTTGTCCGCGCAGACCTTTAACGCCCGCATCACCGGCACGATTTTCGATAGTTCGCAGGCCGCCGCACCGGGCGCGGTCATTACCGCCGTTCGTGTCGATACACAGACCAAGAAAACCGCGACTTCCGCCGCGACCGGCGAGTATTCGATTCCGCTGTTGTTGCCCGGCGTTTATGAAGTCACGGTCGAAGCGCCCGGTTTTCAGACGCAGACGCGGCGGGACGTGCGGCTGGAGATCAACCAGACCGCAACACTTGATTTCACGCTCAGTCCGGCAACGACGGCTACGTCGGTCGATGTCACGGCGCAGATACCGCTGTTGCAATCGGAGACCTCGGGCGTCGGCGCGACATTGGAAGCCAAGATCATCGAACAGTACCCGCTCATCGAACGCAATGTCATGGGCATGCTGCGCAGCCTGCCGGGCGTTGTCGCGGCGGCGGGAGTAGGCGCGTCTCGCTCGGGGAGGAATGTGTTTGATGCCAATTTTTCCGTGGGCGGAGGGCGCACGTCGACCAATGAAGTGTTGCTCGATGGTGCACCGAATACGATCGGCGATTTCAACGGCGTGGTGATTGTACCGGCGATCGACTCGGTGCAGGAGTTCCGGCTTGAGACAAATTCCTACTCAGCCGAATTCGGGCGCTCGGGCGGCGGCGCGGTGAACATCGTGACGCGCTCGGGAACCAACAACTTTCACGGCACTTCCTATTACTTCCACCAGAATACGGAGTTCAACGCGAACAGCTACACGTCGAATCGCGTGGGCAATCCGCGGCCGATTGTGAAGCGCCATCAATACGGGTTCACCTTCGGCGGCCCGGTCTTGATTCCGAAGCTCTACAACGGCAAGAACAAGACGTTCTACTTCTTCAGCTTTGAAGGGCGGCGCGAGCGCGATCCGATTCAGGGCCTGTTCACGATTCCGACCGAGATCGAACGGCGCGGCGATTTTTCTCAAACGCTGCGGCTTGCCGGAAACACACCGCAACTGGTGCGCGTGTTCGATCCGTCGACGGCGCAGTTGGTGAACGGCCGCTACAACCGGATACCGTTTCCGAACAACATTGTGCCGCAGAGCCGGCACAACGCGATCGCGCTGAATGTGCTCAAGGAATACCCCGCCCCGAACCGGCCCGGCGTGCCGGTGACGAACCTGCAGAACTACTTCTTCCGGGACCAGCAGAAGTTCCGCCGCGATCTCTACAGCGGCCGCGTCGATCACTTCTTCAACGAAAAGCACCGGCTGTTCGGGCGGCTCAACACGCAGGAAAACCTACAGGACAATCCGGGCCGCATCGTGCAGTTCGCCGAAGTCACGTCGGTGAGAGACACGTTTGGCAATATCGGCATCGACGACACTTACCAGATCACGCCAACGCTGTCGAACGTGTTCCGCTATAGCTACACCCGCTTCCGCGCGAATCAGTTTCCGTCGGCGACGTTGGGCTTCGACCCGACCACGCTCGGCCTGCCTTCCTACATTCGCGACAACGCGAACATCCTGTTCTACCCGAATTTCTCGTTCGGATTCACGCCCGTTGGCGGAAGGGCGTTCAACAATCAGCCGCGCGATACGCAGGGTTTGCAAGAGCAGATCGTCTGGACGCGCGCGAAGCACAACGTCCGCGCGGGCGGCGAGTATAGGCTCTATCGTTTCTATCCGTTCCAGGTTTTCAACCCGGTCGGCAGCTATGCGTTTGGCGCGAACTTCACGCAGCAGGATCATCTGGCGGCGGCGAACCCCACACAGGGTTATGGTCTCGCAAGCTTTCTGCTGGGAACCGGAAATTTTTCGTACGAGCACGTCGAAGCGTTGACGTCCTATCACCACTACGTGGGAGCCTATGTCCAGGACGATTGGCGCATCTTTAAGAACCTGACTCTGAATCTGGGCTTGCGCTGGGACGTCGAAACCGGCACGGGTGAATCGCACAACCGGCTGACTTACTTCGACCCCGAAAAACAGGGCGGTTCGCTGCTATTCACGGGCGAAGGCAATCCGACGACGATCCGCGCGGCGAACCGGTCGAACTTCGGGCCGCGTGTTGGATTCGCGTATCGAGGACCGAAGCAGATCGTCGCGCGCGGCGGTTACGGAATCTTTTATTTGCCGCTTGGACTGGAGCCGGGTCTGGTGACAACGCCGTTTAACTACACGATCAACGCCGATGTGACCAACGCGGATTACACGCCGCGGACCACGTTGAGCAATCCGTTTCCGGGCGGACTTGCGGCGCCGGCGGGAGCGGCGCGCGTGACCGATGGATCGTACCGCAAGGGCTTGTTCGCGAACATCGCGCTGCGCGATCAGCCGGCGGGTTATCAACAACAGTGGAACTTTGCGTTAGCGCGGCAGTTCGGCAAAAGCACGGTGATCGACGCGACCTATTTCGGGAGCCGCGGCGTACATCTGCCGATTCCGTCGCTGGAGCTGAATCAGATACACCCCGATAACCTCGCACGCGGCGGCGCTTTCCTGAACGAACAGGTTCCGAATCCGTTTTTCGGCCAATATTCGAGCGGGCTGCTGTCACAGCGAACCGTTCCGCGCATGCAACTGTTGAAGCCGTTTCCCCGGTTCGCGGCGGCGGCAACGGCAAACGCGTATGGCGGCAGCTTGAACTATCTGCGCCCGCCGGTTGGCGATTCAATCTATCACGCGGTGACGTTTAAGCTGGAGCGGCGCTTCTCGAAAGGCTTGAGTTTAAACGCGCACTATACGATTTCGAAATTGATCGACATCGGCGGCGTCGGCAACGGCAATGCGTTCAACGATAACTCGGCGCTACGCGATATTTACAACGTGCGGCTGGAGCGGTCAGTGTCGGCCTGGGACATTCCGCAGCGGCTAGTCATCAACTACGCTTACGATCTGCCGTTCGGGAAGAACCGGTTTGTTGGCGGCTGGACCATTTTCAGCGTGCACACGTTGGAAAGCGGGAGGGCGATCGCGGTGGGCGGCGGGCAGCAATCGCGGTTGGCCGGGGCTGAACCGGCGCGGGCGAACGTGGTTGCGGGCGTGAAGGCGAAGATGCCGCGAGCCCAGTCGATCGCCAACGCGCGGAACTTCGATCCGCGCTGCGCATGTACGCAACCGTGGTTCAATACCGCTGCGTTTGCTGTCGCGCCGGAGTTCACGATTCCGAACGGACCGCGCTTTCTGCCCGATGTGAGATCGGACCTGGTGAAGAACTGGGATCTGTCGATCACCAAGAAAGTTGCGCTCACCGAGCGCGTGAACTTTGTGCTTTCCGGCGATGCATTCAACGTGCTCAATATGGTTTACTTTGGCGCACCGAACGGGAATCCGACTTCGAACACGTTTGGATCGACGGCGGGCGTGAGCGCGGCGCCACGGCGATTGCAGGTAGGGGCGAAGATTACTTTTTGAGGCTTGGGCCTTACTGGGCCTTCGCAAGCGAGACCACGATCTCGTACTGAAAGCGCACATAGTCGTGGAGTGCCGATTCGAGCACGCGTTCCTGGTCACTATGCGCGCCGAAGCCAAGTGGGCCATCTTCGACATCGAGCGCGGGGCCGATGCCGTAACAGGCCTGTCCCTTTGCGCGGAGATTGGCCATGTCGGTCGCGCCGGTCATCATCGTCGGAATCGCGGGGACGCCGGGATAGACCTTTCGGCTGGCGGCTTCGATGGCGCGGTAGGCTTCGTTATCCAGCGCCGACGGGGGGCTTGCCGGGCGGATGTCCTGGATCAGGCGGGTGACTTCGACGCTGGGATCGCCGATGACTTTGCGCAACTCTTCGAAAAACGCAGGGCCATTGTCGCCGGGCGCCAGGCGCACGTCGAGCGTCGCCTGCGCTTCGGATGGGATGACGTTGGATCGATAGCCGGCTTGCAGGATTGTCGGCGAAACGGTGGTGCGGAGAAGGGCGTAGTTGGCGGGGTCGTTGACCTGCATCCAGTCCTGTATCGACTCGGTTTTGGCGGAGTTGACAAGGCCGTTAAAGCGGGCGGCGTCTTCGGGCGAGGAGATGGTGGCGATCTTTTCAAAGTAAGCGCGCGTGGTGTCGTTCAGCCGCAACGGCGGGCGATACTCCGAGACTTTCGTGACAGCGCGTGAGAGGCGCAGCAGCGCGTTGGTCGTCAGCGGCTTCGAACCGTGACCGGCGGGACCGCGCGCGATCAACTGGGCGCGATAAGGGGTCTTCTCGGTCGTCGCGATGGCGACGTAGCGCAGCTTGCCGCCTTCGCGTACCGCGCCCCAACCTTCGCCGAGACAATACTCGGCATCGATTTCAGAGTAGTGCGCGCCCACCATGTACTGAATGCCAACGCGGGTGTGTCCCTCTTCGCCGCTCTCGGCGAGGAAAATTACGTCGCGATCGAGCGGCACGTTGAGACGCTTGAGCATGAGCATGGTCATCAGGCTGCCGACGACGTTGTCCTTGTCGTCGATCGTGCCTCGGCCGTAAACATAACCACCTTCGCGGACGGCGCCGAAGGCGGGGTGCTTCCACTTCTTGGCGTCGACGGCGACGACATCGGTGTGGCCCAGAATGAGGATCGGCCGCTTCTTTCCGGTGCCCTTCAGACGGGCGACGATGTTCGGCCGGCCTTTGGCCACGGTGAATGTCTTGGTCGCAATGCCTTCAGCTTCGAGCACCTGCTTGACGTAGTCGGCGGCCTCCTGCTCACGGCCGGGAGGATCGGAGGTATCGAAGCGGATCAGCGTCTGAAAATGCTTGATTGTCTCGGCTTCAATGGCCTTCCAGTCTTGCGCCGCGAGCGGGACAAGACCGATTGCGATCAGCAAGCGAATCATTTATGGCTTCCGAGTAGCGGGAGCGGACTGCTTCCGCACCTCTTCAAAATACTGTTGCACGAACTGCTGATGGTGGAGCGGCACTTCGTCGCGGTGGATCTCGCCGCCGCTTTCGGAGTGTTGCGCGTCGCCTTTGCCATACTGCGTGCGCAACTGCTGCTTGCCGCCGTTGACTTCGACCATCACTTCGCCAGCGATCTCCTTGGCGCGTTTGCCGAGAATCTCGCTGATCTTTCCCATCGCCTGCA
>VFZQ01000445.1 GCA_016871135.1 Acidobacteriota bacterium
CCGTGAGGACGCTTGCGCGTCCAGCAGCCATACTCCGAATACGCTTATTGTGCCGAACACACGCGTGCCAGCCATGGCGAAGGGGAATCGTGCGATGTCGTAAGCAAAGCTGGCCAGGAGGCCGGCGACTGACCCGATCGCCACGGATTCGGGTATACCAAGATCGTCTTCTCGGCGGCGAAGGAACAAACACAGTGCGATCAAACACGCGTTGGCGGGCAGCGCCACCGCCAGCGCCGCCGTATCCATCGCCGCGAGCCCCCAAACCTTCGCTAACAACGCGCCGACCGAGGTTGCGCATGCGAGAAAACACACGACTCGCAAAAGGGTGGCGAACCCGTCCTTTTGGCGTCTCTCCGGCGGTTTCATTGAAGTAAAACACTTTATCAGATCGCGCGGAGGGTTATCGGCAGGAAATTGCGTTGCGCCATATAGGCAATCGCTTGGCTTCATGCCTCGAGATCTGTACAATCTACGGATGATGTTCCGTCGATGGGCGTTGGTGTTGACGCTGGGCGTTGTTATCGCCGGTGAGGCGGGGATGGTGTTCGTGCCGGGCGGGAAGTTCCAACGCGGGCGGACGCATGAGGACAAGGACGCGGAACTTGCGTTTTATCCGAATCCGCTAAAGGACGATCTGCCGGTGCGGGAGATCGAAGTGTCGCCTTATTACCTCGATGAACACGAGGTCACGGTCGCGGAGTACGCCGCGTTCGTGAGAGCGAAGAAACACAGGCCGCCGCCGGTTTGGCGGGATGGGAAGCCGCCGGTTGGACGCGAGCAGATTCCGGTGGCCGATGTGAGTTGGGAGGATGCCGCCGCGTACTGCTCGTGGCGCGGGAAACGGTTGCCGAGCGAGGCCGAGTGGGAGCGCGCGTGCCGGGGGATCACCGAGAAGCAGAAATATCCGTGGGGCGATCGTGCGCCGACGGCGAAGGATGCGCGGTTCAATGGACTGGAGGGTCCGCTGGAGGTGTGCAAGTTGCCGCGATCTTCGTTGGGGTTGTGCGATATTGTCGGGAACCTGTGGGAGTGGACCGCCGATTACTATGGCCGCGAATACTATGCCGAAGCCGCGGCGAAAGATCCGAAGGGGCCGGAGAAGGGGATGTATCGCGTGTTGCGCGGCGGGTCGTGGTTTGATGGTCCGAACTTCCTGACATGCGCGCACCGGAGCTGGGCGCGGGCGGGCGAGCGGAGTCCGAATATCGGATTTCGTTGCGCGGTGAGTTTCGGTAGCCGAAAGTAGACGCTAAATCAGCGCCGGCGGCCGGCCGTGCGTTTCGAAACGGATACCGGTAAAGTGCGCGCCTTCGTCCTCAAACGTTACGCGTTCGGTGGCGCTGTTGTCGCCGGGACGCAGAACGATCTCGAGCGATTGCGCTGCGGCGCGGCTGGAACGGGCCAAGGCGACTTTGTTCGCGCCGGGGCACTCGCGGCCGTTGCGGCCGCTAACGACGACCGTCAAGGTGCCGTCGAAATTCGCGAATAGGGCTGCATGTAAGGGAAGAAACGGATGCTCGGTATAAAGAAGCATCTCGCTGAGCGGTCCCCTCCACCGGTCGGTGGCAATGTCGGACGTTTGCATGGTGTGTTTGTCGGAAGGCCGATGAGCCCTCCCAGTCATAGACGCGCAAAAAACGTCCGCGGATGGCCAATTTCTTGAAATTATTTTTCGATGGTCAATCGGGCGGCCATCGAGGCGCGGGCGCGGACGAACCATTTTTTGTCGCCGAACATCTGGTAGCCCCAGTTGGATTCCTGGGCGAAGGCATGTAATTCGAAGGCGAGCTGCGTGAAATCGGTGTTGGATGGCAATTCGCGGGCTCGAACGGCGAAGCGGATCTCATCGGCGAGGGCGTCAAACCACCAACGGGTGGCGACTTGCAGGCGTTTTTTCACCGGACCGGGGCGTCCGTCCATTTCCAGCGACGCGGCCATGAAGAAGCAGCCGCCGCTGAAGACGGAGCGTTCGACGTAATGTAGCCAGGCATCGAGCATGGCATTGAGACGTTCGATGCCTCGCCTAGCGTCCAGTACGTTCAGAACCACTTCGCGAACGAAGACCTCCGAGGCGAACTCGATGGCGGCGAGTTGAAGGCCTTCTTTATTGCCGAAGTGAGCGATCAGCCCGCTTTTGCTCATGGACAGGTCGTCGGCGAGCCGGCCGATGGTGAGGCCTTCGAGGCCGTCGCGGGAAGCGATGTCGGCGGCGTGGGCGAGGATGCGGTCGCGGGTCGATTGGCGCGCCGAGGAGGCGGGGCGCTTGAGGGCGAGGGAGAGGATGGAGCCGTCGGCTTTCATTTTCTCTTGCGTTGGGTTCGTACATAGGTTAGCATGGAACGAACGATCGTTCGTTATAATAGAACGATCATACTGTACCATGAAATCCCTACTCCTTCTTTGCCTCTTCGCGTTTCTCGCGTTCACCGCGACGGTTCTGTATCAACACGGCTACCGCGGGTTTTTTCACTGGGCGTTTTACAACTCCGCGACCGGACTGTTGTTTTTCGACCTCGTCATCACGCTCACGCTTGTGTCGGCCTGGATCATGGCGGATGCGCGGGAACGTGGAGTGTTGGCCGTACCGTATTTGCTGCTGACGGCGGCCTTTGGCGCGGCCGGCCCGCTGCTGTACCTATTGCGGCGGCGCCGCTATCGGGAGGCTGTAAATGGAAAGATCTAAAATACGGTTTGCCGCGTACGGATTGATGATGACGCGACGGGCGTTAGAAGCCGAGGGAACGATGAACGCGATGGCGACAACTTTGCAGCAACCGGTGACCGCCGCATACGACACAGATTCGAGAGGTCAAGTACACGAGTGGATTTCCTGAAAGATAGAAACGGTCTCGCGGGGCGGTTGCGCGAGGGACATGCGGCGCTGACCGCGTTGCTCGACGGTGTCGGCGATGAGCTTTACAATCGCAAGCCTGAAGGCGCTTGGAGCGTCGCCGAGAATGTCGAGCATCTGATCCTCGTCGAGGCCCGCGTACTTACGGCCGTTCGGCGTTCGCTCGCCAAGAACGCGGGAGGGCCCGCGGAACCGCTTAGCGACGAAACGGTTTGGCGAAGGGCCGCGGGCGAAACCGGAAAAGGCGACGCGCCGGCCGTTGTCGGGCCGCGTGGGGAGTGGACGGATCGCCGCGTGGCGATGGCGGAGTTGGCGCGGCGGCGGCAAGCGACCATCGACTATACACTCACGACCGAGGACCCGCTGCGCCGGTGCGCGGTTCCGATGCCGTTGGGCGAGGTCGACGGCTATCAATGCTTGATCATGCTTGCCGCACATCTGGAGCGGCATACGCGTCAGATTCAGGCGCTGCTGTAGGCCGCCAGCCCTCCCACCGGGCGATGGCGGCGGGCGCAACGCAGTTGGCGAGAATGTTGTTACCGGTGCGAATGGTGTCGATGAAGGCGTCGACGCCGAGCAGCGCGGCGAGGCCTTCGAGGGGCAGTCCGTATGCGGGGAAGAGACTCGACAGGATCACGAAGTTGGCGCGCGGGATGCCTGCGACACCCTTGCTTGTCAGCTTCAGCGTCAACAGGATCATGAGTTGCTGCGGCATCGTCAACGATACGCCGGCGGCTTGGGCGACGAAGAACGAGGCCATGACGAGATGCAACGCGGAGCCGCAGAGGTTAAAGCTGATGCCGAGCGGCATGGTCAGGCTGGCGAGCGCGGGCGGAATGCCGTAGCGTTCGAGCTGTGTGAGCGTGGAGGGGATCGCCGCGGCGCTGGATGTTGTACCGAAGGCGATGAAGAAGGGCTCGCGCATGAATTGCCAGAAGCGGGCGAGGGGGATCCGGAGGAATAGCAACGGCACCATGACTCCCAGGGCCGTGAATAGCAATTGTGCGAGCCAAGCCGCGGCGACGAACTTTCCGAGTCCAACGAGAATGCCGGCGCCGTTGGCGCCGACCGCCGACGCCATTGCCGCGGCGATGCCGATCACGGCGAACTTCATCACAAAGCGTGTGTATTGAAACGCGACTTGCGATGCCGATTCGCAGAACCGGACAAAGACCTCCGCACGCGGGCCGATGGCGGCGCAGGCGAGTCCAAGGGCGACCGAGAACAGCACGATTTGCAGGACATCGCCGCGCGCCATGGCGGAGACGATGCTCGATGGGAACATGTTTTCAACGACGGCGGCGAAGTTCGGCGCGGTGGCGGCTTGTGCGGTTCCCTTGAGGCCGACGCCGTCGCCGGGCCGCAGCATTGTAACGACAACCCAGCCGATTAACATCGCCAGCGTAGTCGAGGCTTCGAACCAGACCAGCGATTTGGCGCCGATGCGGCCGAGTTCCGCGGGCCTTCCTCCACGCGCGAAAGAGGCGACCAGTGTGGTGAACAAGACCGGCGCGATCACCGATTGGACGAGGCGCAGAAAGGCGTTCGCCAGCGGTGCGGCGTAATCGGCAATACCCGGGAACTGCCAACCAAGGAGCGCGCCGGCGGCCATGGCGGCCAGCAGATGGGTCACCCGAATAGTTTATGCGATGCGGCGAACGAGGCGTCCGGGGAGCGAAAACAACGCGGTGATGAGATCGAACACGCCGCCGACGGCGATGCCGACGATTCGGAACGGAAGCAGCACAAGCCAGACGATTGGGTACAGAATCAGCGCGACGATGGCCAGCGGCCAGCAGATGACGAGTAGGATGCACCAGAGAAGGAACTTGAGCATGGCAGCCTCTGGAATGAGATACGGGTAACTCGCTCGAAATGTTCCCGCGCTATGCTATCCGAATGAACCGCGCCGAGCCACCGTTGAAAATATTACTGGGGATCGCGGCGCCGACGCTGCTGTTCAGCCTGTTCTGTATCTACAAAATCGGCGCGAACATCTGGGCCTACCTCCACATGCGGGAAATGCCGGTGGAGGTAGTGGCGTCTTCGTTGTTTGTCGATGCCGACCACGAACGATATCCGTATTTTGTGTTGCGGCTGGACTTGCGCTCGACCGATGCCAACGACCGGCGGGTGCGTTGGGAAGAAGAGATTTCGCAGGCTGTCTACATCGAAGAAGCCTACGACGAACTGCGGCGTTGGGCGCCTGGGACGCGGCACAACGTGCAGTTCCTGCGCGGGCAGGCGCGGGAGCTGCGGCTCGATGCGTCGGGGACGAATCCGGAGCTGACCGCCGCGGGAGCGTGGACGTTCGGCGCGGGGTTCGCGCTGCTGGTG
>VFZQ01000446.1 GCA_016871135.1 Acidobacteriota bacterium
GCCGAGGCCGGCTCGCGATTCGGCGTTGTTGACGAGGTAATCGGAAGTCGTAATGACGTAGGTCTTCTCGGGGTCGACAGTCTCGCCTTCCTTGATAAATTTGGCGAGCTGCAATCCTTTGGCGCGCGCGGTCATCATGCGGTTATCGAACGGCGAGATGTTCCAGATGTGGCGAACGAGAACATCGCCTTTGTTGAGTTGATCGCGCACGCCGCCGCGGTTCATGACGGCGAAGTCGGCTTTCAACTCTTCGCGGAAGGCCTGCTCCATCAGCGCGACGAGTCCGTCGCGGCTGACGGTGCGCTCGGCAGTGCCAATCTTGATGTCCATCTGCGCGCTGACACGCTTCTCCCATTTGTCGACGAGTTTGGCGACGGCGGGATCGGGCGCGATTTTGGTTGCATCGATGGGCAGCTTGGTCCATTTCGCGGTTGTGACCCTTCCTTCGGGCATTTTGATTTCGAGATCGAGGCGGCCGATTTCGCGGCCATAGCCGCCGGCACCAACAGCGACGCGGTCTTCGACGCGTTCCAGTTCCTTGCGTCCGGTGTGATTGTGACCTTCGATCACGACGTCGACATCAGGCGATTTGTGTAGAACTTCCGAGCCTTCGGTCTGCAGAATGTGGCCGAGCAGAACGATCACGTCGGCTTTGCCTTTCAACTCGGCGGCGACGCGATTGGCGGTTTCGGCGACGGGCTGCGCTTTCCATGGTCCGGCGGTGACGTTGGTCAGAAAGCCGCTGACGAGATTTGCCATGGCCGCGCCGATGACGGCCACGCGGATGCCGTTCACTTTCTTGATGACGTACGGGCGGTCGGCGATGATGCCGCCGGCATCGTTGACGACATTGGCGGAGACGATGGGAAAATTCGCTTTCTTGCGGTACTCGGGAATTAGACGCCAGCCGTAGTCGAATTCGTGATTGCCGAGCGTGGAGACATCGAACTTGAACTTGTTGGCGACTTCGTAGACAGGCGTGCCTTTGAACATCGTCGATACGGGCGTGCCTTGGACGAGATCGCCGGCGTTCAGCACCAGGCAGTGTTTGCAGTCTTTCCGCTGCTGGTTAATTACTGTGGCGATGTAGGCGAAGCCGCCTTGGTTCTTGTCGTCGGGCAAGAAACGAGCGTGGAGATCGTTGGTGTGGATGATCGAGAGCTTGCGGAGATCCTGGGCGGGCGCGGCGAGCGCGGCGAGTACGAGAAGCAGCCTCATGCTTTCGATGGTACGGCAGTGGCACTGACCGGCACGTGGGTCGATCCGTATTCGAACGTGTCGCTTTCGATCTTAGGGAAGTCGCCGTCGGCGCTTTCGATCGATGTGAACTATGGCCCGCTGCCTTGTAATCGGGTGAATCCGACGCTGACGTTGTCGCCGCCGAATCCATCGGCGCAGTCGGGGACGAACGTGGTCTACACGCTTTCGCTGACCAACAACGATACGGCCGGTTGCACTTCGAGCACGTTCAATCTGGCATCGACGCTTCCGGCGGGATTCGTAACGGCGTTCGGCGCGGCGGCGTTGACGGTTAGCCCGGGGCAGACGCTGTCGACCACAATGACCAAGAGCGTACCGGCGGGCTTCACGCCTGGGACCTATGCCATCAACGCAGCGGCGACGGACACGAATCACTCGGCATCGGCGGGCGCGAATGTGACGGTGACGGCGCCGCCGGAGCCGATCACAGTAAGTCTTGTGGCCAGCCCGACGACTGTCGCGGTGCGATCGAACGTGACGCTGACGGCGACCGTGGCGAAATCGAGCGGGCCTGTTTCCGGGGCATCGGTTACGTTCACCGTGATCCGGCCGGGCGGCGGGACATCGACGGCGACTGCGACAACCAATGCCTCCGGAGTGGCGGCGGTCAGCTACCGCGCGCAGCAGCGCGGCAACTATTCGGCGACGGCGCGCGCTACCTCGAACGGCGCCACGGCGACTAGCAGTTCGGCAGCGTTTTCGGCGAACTGACGCCTACCGCTTGGCGTGGTGCTTGAGATCGGCGCTGCGGTACTCATCGATCAGCGCGAGCGCGTGATGCATACCCTTGCCGCCCAATGCGAGAGCCTTCTCGATCATTGGGCGGCCGTCGGGGCCGAGCTTTTCGCCGCGGTGGACCCAGGCGGAACGGACAGGGGCGTCGAGCATGTCGTAGCGATAGATGAACTCGGTCTGGCGGACGGCTTCGATAAAGTAGCCGGCGTCAAACCAGGCGAGCGGATCGGACTTGGCGGATTTGGTTCGCGCCTCCAGTTCGTTCATCAGCTTGATGGCGACGCCGGCGTGGCGCGCCGAGTAGATGGCGGCACGGCGGAGCGTCTCCATTCGGACGTTAACCGGCGCGGATCCGTTTAGGAGCTTAAGCGTGTCGGCCGAGAGGTTGGCGATTTTGTAGGACGGATCGGCGCCGTCCCATCCGTTGGCGTTGCGCCAAGGAAGCGAGGCGGCGTCACCGATAGCGACAGGATGGCAGACAGCGGGCGGACCCGCCAGGGCAAGGGCAGCAGTGAAGGTGATGAGTGTGAGTGATTTCCACATGGGCTGATTCTGCTCCCGTCCGAGGGGCTACGCGAGTATTTGGCGGCAAGCTTACGGTAAGCTTACCGCGTATCTCATTGAAACTGTGTGAAAGTCGTATCATGGACCGGGAAGTGGTAAAGGCCGCGGTGGAACGGATTGCGTCAAGCGATGGCTTCGCGCAGTCGGAGCGGCTGTGCCGATTCTTGCGATTTACGGTGGACGCGGCGCTGGATGGGCGCGGCGGAGAGATTAAAGAGTACGTCATCGGGCGCGAGGTATTCGACCGCGACGACGCCTACGATCCGCGGACCGATCCGATTGTGCGCGTCGAAGCGCGGCGACTGCGAAAGAAGCTGGATGAGTACTATGCGGGCGCGGGCGCGAGCGAGGAGATTCGCGTCTCCTATCCGAAGGGGTCGTATGTGCCGGAAATGGCGGGGCCGCCGCCGGTTCCCAGGCGGAAGTACTTGTGGGCCGTGCCGGTCGCGGCCGTCGCGGTTGGCGCGGTATTCTGGCGTCCGAAGTCAACACGCGTCGTCGTGTTGCCGGCACGGTGGACGTGGAAAAATGAAGAGTTCACGCAGACGCCGCACGATGTCGATATCGCCGAACGCACCGGCGCGGAGTTGGCGCGGATGGGCGTCGACGTGGTTGCATGGCCGCAGTTGCAGAAATTCGCCGAAGGGACGAACACGCGGGCCGTCGCACGGGAGACGGGCGCCGCGCACGTGATGTTAATTGCCGTGCGTGTCGAGGCCGATGGCGCGCGTGTGACGGCGTATCAGATCGACGCGGCGACGGACCGGAAGATGAATGTCGCCGACGTCGGGAACGCCGCCGTTTCGACGGCGGAGGAGCGAGAGGCGTTGGCGAAACGGCTGGCGGCTACTTACAAGAGAAACTAGCGGCGTCGTTGGGATTTCCCGAACCGTTGTAGGTCACCTTTTGCGGGTAGGGGCACAAGGGGCGCGTGGAGTCTGGCTTGGCGCCTTGCGCGATGATCTTGTCGGGCGCGGTTCCCTGCTCGACCCAGCGCTCTAGCGCGGCGACGATGTTGCGGTTCGGATCGTGCGGCGCGTTGCTTCCGTTGCCGAAACGATTCGGCCCGCTGCCGCCGCCGCAGTGGCCCATGCCGGGCACCATGAAGAGGCGGAAGAAGTCCTGCACTGGAGCTTTCGCTTGCGCGCGGCCATCGGGATAACGCGCGAGAAACGAGAGCACGTTGTCGTAGTAATCGATGGAACTGTAGGCGGAGATCGCGCCGTCGGCCCAGCCGTGATACATGAGCAGCTTGCCGCCGTTGGCGCGGAAGGAACGCAGATCGGGGTTGTTGGAGTTGATGTGCACGCCGGCCTTTTGATCCCCGTAGGCGACGTCGTTATCGAATTCCATTGAGAGATAGTTCCATTGCGGATTTTCATACACCGCCTGGCCGAAGAACGATTTGCCGAACATCATCTGAATCGAATCGGCCGGCGGCTTGCCTAGAATCCAGTTGGCCCATTCGTTGCCAATGGCTTCGGTCGACGGCGGATAGCCGGGATAGATCTGTTTGCCGGTGCGCGGATTGCGCGGGCCTGCGTAGATTTTCTTGAGCGCCGCCAGTTGCGGCGCGGTGAGGCAGTCGGCGCCATCGCCGTCCTTGCAGAGGAGAACGTCGGGGTCGAACTTGCAGTCGCGCGGGTCTTCGACGAGGCCGTCTTCGACGCTATCGATTTTGTCGCACGCGGCGAGCGCGGCCTTTTGAATCACGGGCAACTTCGCGTGCGGAATGAAACTGGCGGGATCCTTGCGAAGCGCCTGCGCGTTCCAGACGAAACCCGCGAAGTGATGCGACCAATCGTAGGCGGGCGCGCCGGCGACGATACCGTCGAAGTCTTCCGGATATCGCTGAGCCTCTTGCAACGCTTCGCGGCCGCCGTCGGAACAGCCGACAAAGTAATGTTTGTTGGCGGGCTTGCCGTAGAACGCGTTGATGATCGACTTGGCGTGCACGGCGCGATGGCCGAAGTCGATCAGCTTTTCCGGGTGGCCGATCGCCCAGGCCGCATCGCCAGCGCCGCGCGGATGGCCGTCGTCGGTACCGGCAGAGGCGTAGCCTTGTTCGGCGGCTGTCTTGATTTGGCCGCTCGGAACGGCGCCGGCCCAGCCGCCGTTACCGAGTTGGCGATACCGGCCGTTCCAATTCTCGAGGGGCAGTTGGACTTCGAGATTGATTTCGGAGTCCTTGGTCGGGCGGGCGATGGCTTTGACGACGCAGATGTTGCCCGCTTGGGCTGCGCTGGACACGGTGGCGCGATTGAGCTTGAGCTGCGCGAGCGATTCGCAGGGCTGCTGCGCGAAAACGAGAGAAGAAGTGAAGAGAAGCAGTCGGATCGGCACACCGCTATCTTAGTCTGAACAACCACCGCCTAAAGGCGGTGGGGTCGATGGGCGACTGAAAGTCGCAGGACGCGGCTGAAGCCGCTCCAGATTCCGGTTTTCTCTGCCCCGTTCTCAATCATTCGGCGCCGTGACCTTGAATCCCTGATCATCTTGGTCCCACTTCTGGTCTTCGATGTATTGCCGAATTGTTTCCTCATTCACGGCGCCGACTGTCGCGCAGAAGTACCCTCGCGCCCACAGGTGCTGGCCCCAATACTTTTTTCGCAGTT
>VFZQ01000447.1 GCA_016871135.1 Acidobacteriota bacterium
CGAGCCCGTGGTTCACCTTCTATCAATTGCGCGTCGGATGGTTCGAGGAAGGGTGGGTGATCACCGCGGCGCCGTCGGAGTTTCCGGATCTGGCAGGCACCGTCATCAAGAAGATAGATGACACCCCGATCGAAGAGGTGATTGAAAAGCTGCGGCCATATGTCTCCCACGAGAACGAATGGTGGTTCCGATCGCAGGTGGCCAGTTATCTCGTCAGCCCCGAGATCCTGCGTGCCGTCGGCGTGGAGAAGACGCGCGGCTGGATCACCATCAACGACGAATTCCCGATCCCGAGCGGGCCGGGCACGGTGTGGGGCGCGCCGATCAACGCCCAGCCGAAGTTCCCGCTTTGGGCGCGGTCGGGTTCCGTTTACTACTGGTTCACCTACCTGCCCGAGAGCCGCGCGATCTACTTCAAATACAACGTGTGCGCGGAGATGCCGGTGCTGCCGGCGGCGAAGTTCAGACAGGAGTTGGAAGCCGCGATGACCGCCAATCCCGTGGAGCGTTTCATTGTCGATGTGCGGAACAACACCGGCGGCAACTCGGCGATTCTCGGCCGATTGCTGCCGAACGTACCCTCGTCGATCAAGCGAATTGTCATTACCGGACGCCAGACATTTTCAAGCGGCAAGCTGAACGCCGAAGAACTTTCGCGCGCGGGGTATACGCTGCTCGGCGAACCGACCGGCGGCAAGCCAACCTCGTTTGGCGAGGTCCTTGGCGTCACGCTGACAAGCGGCGGTCTGCGGGGGCAATACTCGACGCGTCTCTTCCGCGGGTTGGTCCAACCCGACAACGATTCCTTGATGCCCGATGTGCGCGTTCCCTGGACTTGGGCTGCCTTCGCGCGCGAGGAAGATCCGTTCCTCGAAGCGGCCTTGCTTTTCCAATAGCTCGCGCCGGCACGGCGCGGCCTGTGCGCTATTCTGAAATCGAATGACGAAGGTTCAATTGCACTACGATCTCGCACGTCCGCTGGACGACGCGCTTCTCCAACGCATCGCGAGCGCGCACGGAATTTACGGATTCGAACGAATTCAAGTCGCGCCCTCGCTTGATAAGCTGCTGGTCGAATACGACGCCTCGCGCCTGTCGCGCGCAAAAGTAGAAGCGGCGCTGCACGGCGCCGGGATTCCGGTGCGCGTCGGGTGATTTACCGCGCGTGCGCCGGCCCGCGAAACACCGCATTCACAAACAACACGTTCAACCCGTCGAGGTAAGCCCGGAAATTCGGATCGTACGCGAAGCCGATGACGTGCCCAAGCCCCTGACGCTCCACCATCACCAGTGGCTTATACGCCAACTGCTTCTTATTCTCGTCCCACATGTAGCCGCTGGCGAGCAGTTGGTCCGGGCCGACAAAATACGCCGCGTTCACGCCGCGGTCGAGTTTGAGCGGCGCGTACATCGTGCGGCCTTGCACCAGCGCGTTGACGGTCGCCGGCACGCCGGCCGTAATCCAATGCTCCGGATCGGTCTTGGCGATCGCGAGGATGCCCTGCACTGCATCGGCGACATCGCGGTCGGGCTTGATCGAATCGAGATAACTCGTCTCGTCCTTGATCAGTTTGCCGGGCAGCCGCCCGTTCTCCGGTTTAACCGGATCGGGCTTCCGTTCGGTCGCCAGCGACTCCTGCGACGTCGACAGCAGCCCTACGTTCTGCGCCGTGAAAAAGTTCAGAGCCTCTTCGATGCCAATCAGCGTGCCGCCCTTTTGCACCCACGTTTTCAGACGCGCGGCCGATCCGCCCAGCACCGTCTCATAACTCCCGCGCGCGCTCGGAAGAATAATAACGTCGAAGGCGTCGAGATCCGTGAATCCAAGCGTCGCGGTTCGAATCACACTCGCCGGGTATCCGAATTGGCGTTCAATCACAAACCGCGCCGCCCCCGCGCTATAGCTCGCGACGGGCTGATCCCACGCAATGGCGATGCGCGGCTTCTTCATGAGCTTCACGGCCGAGCTGCCGAAATTTACGCCGCTGTCGACCCATCCGGAATTGACCGGCACGACCTCGGCCTCGCCTGCAATGCGACGTAGCGTATCATGCAGATTCGCCGCGTTCTCCTTTACCTGAATGATCAGCGTGCCGCGTGGATAGGCGCGCCCGTCCTGCACATACTCCTTGTCCGTGCTGCGCACTTTCAAATCCGCGCGTAGCGCCGCGCCCAACAACTGCGCGGCCGCGCGGCCCTTCCACGGCACGACATACGCTACCGTCGCAATCGCGAAAGTCGCCGCCGGCGGCGCCCCCGCCGTATACGGATCCAAGCGCGCCGTGACAGGCGCATTCACAGCAACCGATTCGACGTTGTACATCAATGGCAGCGACCATGCCGTCACATCGTAAATCTCATCGCCAAGTTTCTTCGACCGCCTCCGCTCCTGTTCGCGCAAAAACTCCGACTCCATGTTCACCTGTTTGTCGAGCAGCACGCGGATCAGCCTCTTGGCGGGCTGAGCGGTCGATACAACGTAGCTACCGTCCGGATAGCCGTTCACCGACGCCGGCGCGCGTTGCACCTCGATGCCTTGCTCAACGAGCAGCGCGGCTAGCCGGTCGACAATCGCGACATCGCCCCGGCGAGGCAGAATGAACGCTTTCGTGTCCTCCTTCTTGCCTTCTTCAATCGCCGTCTTGGCGTAGTTCCAGAAATTTGTCAGCAGTTGCTGCCGGTAGTTGGCCGCGGCCTCGCACGTTGCGATCTGCGTCGTGAAGTGCTTCCGCACCGAGTCGAGATAGTTGTAGACGGTTCCATCCGAGCGGCGATACGCGAGCCCGCGGACGCTCGAATTCTCATACGTCATGGCGATCGCGCCATAAAACGCCGGCCAACTCGCGCCGTAGCCCGGATAGAAGGCGTCGAAGACTTCGCGTGTGAAATAGGAATAGCCGAGCTGATCGAAGTACTTCGCGTTGTTCTTGCCGAACCAGTCGAGCGAGGTCTTCTGTTCTTTCGTCAAGTGCGGATTAAACGGGACGGCCTCGGGCGCGAAGTAGTAGGACGACTCCGAGCCCATCTCGTGTAAATCGACGATCACCGGCGGCAGCCACTCACGAAGCATCTTAATGCGCGCGCGGGTCTCGGGTTGCGTCAGCGCGAACCAATCACGGTTCATGTCGAACAGATAGTGATTCACGCGGCCGCCGGGCCACGGCTCGTTCCGTTCGGCGGCCGCCGGCGTCGCATCGGGTTCCAGGCCCACCGACTGCTCGAACGAATGCACAAACCGCATGCGGCCATCGGGGTTTTGCAGCGGATCGATAATAACGAGCGTGTTGCGAAGTATTGCCTCGACCGTCGGTTGATTGCGCGCCGCAAGCAGATGGTACGCGGCCAGCAGCGCCGAATCGGGACCGCTCACTTCGTTACCGTGCACCGCGTGCCCTAGCCAGACGATCACCGGCGTCGCGGCGATCAGCTTCTGCGCTTCGGCCTCTGAGGTTTTCCGTGCGTCGTTCAGCTTTTTCATGTTCGCCTGAATTTCCGGCAAACGGCGCATGTTGGCTTCGTTGCCAATGACGGCGTAGATCAGCTTACGGCCCTCCCAACTTTGGCCGTACTCGAACACCTTCACGCGGTTCGGCGCGTACGCGGCGAGCGCGTCGTAGTATTTCCGCATCTCCAAATGCGTCGCCAGGTGGTGGCCCGGTTCGTGACCCAATACCTTCTGCACGGTGGGCACGGCGGGGTCGTAACTGGAGCCGGGCCAGAACTCGAAGGCGGGTTGCGCCGGAAGCGCCAGCGCCGCGAAGGCTAATAAAAAGAACCGCATCATTTCAGCTTAAACGAGGAGTCCGCTATCCTGATTGGGTGCTCCGAAATACTCTAGTTCTGATCTGCGCGCTCGTGGTGACCGCCGCGCCGAAGAAAACCGCGCTTGACGAATACATCGCCAAACCCGATCCCGCCTACTCCTGGAAACTTGCCCACACTGTAAAGGCGACCAATAGCACCGGCTATATCGTCGAGATGACGTCGCAGTCCTGGGGCGAGGACAAGAAGGTCGATCGCACCAAATGGGTGCACTGGGTGTCGATCGTCAAGCCGAAGGAAGTGAAGTCGTCGACGGGCCTTCTGTTCATCACCGGCGGCGCCAACGACGGCCGCCCGCGCACCACCATCGACGGCACCATGGCGATGATCGCCGAAGTAACCGGCTCTGTCGTTACCGAACTCCGCATGGTGCCCAATCAGCCGCTGGTGTTCGGAGACGATCCGAAGCCGGGCCGCAAGCGAGTGGAAGACGAGATCATCTCCTACACGTGGCGCAAGTATTTGGAGACCGGCGATGTGTCGTGGCCGCTACGCATGCCGATGACCAAGTCGGCGGCGCGAGCGATGGATACAGTCACCGCGTTTATGAAGTCGCCGGAAGGCGGCGGCATCAACGTCGACTCGTTCTTCGTCGCCGGTGGTTCGAAGCGCGGTTGGACGACATGGACAACGGCCATCGTCGATCCCCGTGTCAAAGGCATCTCGCCAATCGTGATCGATCTGCTGAACGTGATTCCGAGCTTCGTGCATCACTACCGCGCCTATGGATTCTGGGCGCCGGCGGTCGGCGACTACTACGCCGAGGGACTGATGGATGAGATGAACAATCCGAAGTACAAGGAACTCATGAAGTTGGTAGAGCCGTACGAGTACCGCGACCGCCTCACGCTCCCGAAGTTCATTCTCAACGCCGCGGGCGATCAGTTCTTCCTGCCCGACTCGTGGAAGTTCTACTGGAAAGATCTGAAGGGCGAAAAGCATCTGCGTTACGTCCCGAACACCGATCACTCGATGCGCAACAGCGACGCGTATGAATCGCTGATCGCCTTCTACGATTCGATGCTGAAAGGCAAGGCGCGGCCTCGCTACGCCTGGACCGTGAAGAAAGACGGAACGATTGAAGTGTCCACAAAGGATGCGCCAACGTCGGTGAAGTTGTGGCAGGCTACCAATCCAGATGCGCGCGATTTTCGCGTCGAGACGCTCGGCCCGAAATACACCAGCACCGAAGTGAAGGCAAGCAAGCCCGGCCGTTACACGGCCAAGGCCGACAAGCCCGCGAAGGGGTTCACGGCGTACTTCGTCGAGATGACCTTCCCGAGCGGTGGCAAGTTCCCGCTGAAGTTCACGACCGGCATCCTCGTGACGCCCGATA
>VFZQ01000448.1 GCA_016871135.1 Acidobacteriota bacterium
GCGACGCGCCATGGCTTGATGGCGTTGTAGTGATAGCCGCTGAAGTGGCCTCGCACTTCGATGATCTCTTCATGGGTGGGCTGCAAGTAGCCCGTCTCGTCGGTACAGCGCGACTGCAAAACGGCCAGCGTTCCATCCCATTCCCATGGCATGCGGAAACGCGCGACGGCGAGCGGCAACACGGGCTCCTGCAGCGCGGCATCGGCCCAAGTCTTTCCGCCATCGGTCGATACTTCGACGCACGTGATACGGCCGCGGCCGGTCCATGCAAGACCGGTTATTTCGTGAAAGCCCGGCGTGATCGTATGCCCGCCGGAGGGCCGCGTGATGACCGATCGCGCCTCCATCACAAAGGTGAAGATCTGCGCCTTGCCGTCCTTGCCGAGTTCGGTATAGTAACCGGTTTCCTTGGCCGACATGGCTGGATCGGTTGCGAACTCTAGGCGGTGCAGCCACTTCACATTCGCGTTACCTTCCCAGCCGGGAAGCAGTAAACGCAGCGGGTAGCCTTGTTCGGGGCGGAGCGCTTCGCCGTTCTGGCCGTATACCAGCAGCGCATCGTCGAGTACCTTTTCGATCGGAATGCTGCGGGCCATGCGTCCGGCGTCGGCGCCCTCGGCGATCATCCATTTCGCTTCCGGCTTCACGCCGAGATCGCGCAGCACGGTCTTCAGCGGGACGCCGGTCCATTCGGTACAACTCAACAGGCCGTGGCTGCGCTGTACATCGGGCTGCGTGTTGCCGCTCTGGTCGCCGATGCTGTTGCCGCCGCATTCCAGGAAGTAGATGCGCGAAAACGACGGGAAGGCTTTGATATCGGCCATGGTGAAGACCGAGGGTTTGTCGAGCAGGCCGTGGATCAACAGTTCGTGTTTGGCGGGATCGATGGCAGGAACACCGGAGTGGTGGCGCTCGAAGTGCAGCGCCGAGGGCGTGATCGTGCCGAAGAGATCGGCGTGCGGCGTCCGGCTCGATCCGGTGCCAGGGCTCTTGGTCAATTCGCGAATGACGCGCACGGTCGTCTCATGCGCCGATCGATCGCCATAGGCCCGCATGTGCGCGCCGGATTCGGAGTTCTGAGAGGGGGCCTTGCAAGAGCTGCCCGTCAGCACGCCCGCGCCGAGTGCGAGGAACCGCCGCCGTTCCCGCTTCATTGATCGATTCCTCCCCCGCTTTCAACGGACTGCCTGGCCTTGTCGATACGAAGTTGGAAGAGATCCGGGCGCGCATAGTGGCCGGCGACATCGAGATCGAACTTGCCTTCGAGCGTCTGGCCGGGATCGATATCGGCGATGAGCAGACCTTCCTGGCCGCGTAGCGGTCCCGCGATTACTTCGCCCATCGGATTCACGATGACACTGCCGCCGTTGATCGCGCCCCATTCGCCGGCTTCGGTGTACTGCACGGCCGAGAGCACGAAGCACCGGCCTTCGACGGCGATGTGGCGCATCGACGGCTGCCAAGTTTCGCGTTCGTCGACCGTCGGCGCGCAATAGAGCACGACGTTTTGCGAGTAGATCGACAGGCGCAGTTGCGGCATGTAGTTTTCCCAGCAGATCGCCGCGGCCATGTTGCCCCAGGGGGTGGGTATGGCCTTCAGCGTCGAGCCGTCGCCGAAGCCCCAGATCAGGCGCTCCATCGCGGTCGGCATCACTTTGCGGTGTTTGCCTTGCAGAGTGCCGTCGGGCGCGTGGTAGGTAGCGGTGCAGTAGAGCGTGCCACCGTCGCGCTCGATGACGCCACCGGTCATCCAGAGTTTCGCTTCGCGGGCGATGGCGCCGATCTCGTCGAACGATGTGAGCGCGCCTTCGGCATAGCGGCGGAAATGCGCGCGGCCTTCGGCGGTTCGCGAGCCGACGCGCGCGCCGAAGTCGAGGCCTTTGGGATACCCGCCGATCAGCGCTTCGGGAAAGACAAGGAGTTCGACACCTTGCGCGGCGGCGTCGAGCGCGTAGCGGCGCAACTTGTCGAGCGTAGCGGGGGTGTCCCAGGGAATACTTCCGGCTTGCAGCACGGCGGCGCGCAACATCTCGTTAGAATAGCTAGTTTGGAACAAAAAAAGCGTCCGCTCAAGACTTTGGAGCGTGTGATTTCGAAAGCGGGCATCGGCTCGCGCACGGAAGCGCGGAGTTGGATTCATGAGCGCCGCGTGAAGGTCAACGGCAAAGTGATCGAGAATCCGGATCACTGGGTCGATATGAAACGCGACCACGTGTGGCTGGACGATAAGCCGTTGGAACAGCGTGACCGGTTGTATTTGCTGCTCTACAAGCCGACAGGATATTTGACGACGTACAAAGACCCCGAGGGCCGGCCAACGGTGTACGACTTGATCGAGGACTTCGATACTTTTCTGTCACCGGTGGGACGCTTGGATCTGGATACGTCGGGGCTGTTGATCATGACCAACGACACCCAGTTCGCCGAGCGCGTGACGAATCCGGATTCGCATGTGCCGAAGACCTACCTGGTGAAGGCGTCGGCGCTATTGACGGACGATCAGTTGGAGCAGTTGCGGCGCGGGATCGAACTCTCCGACGGAATGACGCGCGCGGCGATTGTGAAGCGGCTGCGCAATTCCGGCAAACACACGCATTTCGAAATCACGATCAGCGAGGGCAAGAACCGGCAGGTCCGGCGGATGGTGGAAGCGCTGGGCGCGCATGTGATGAAGCTCGTGCGCGTGAGAATTGGGGCGATTGCGATTGGCGAGTTGCCGATTGGGGAGTGGCGGCTGCTGACGCGGGCGGAGATTACGTCGCTGCGGCGATAGCGCGAAAGTTCGATCACCATTGGCGCCGCAAAGCCAGTGTTTAGAGTTGCTTCGTCGTGGCAGCGACCTGGCGGCGCATGGTTTCGACGCGCTTGACGTACGCCGACTCAAACGAACGCCGCGGAATGGCGATCCGCTGGCGCATGTCAGGCTCTTTCAGAAGTTTCTGCGCGGCGTTCGGCATGGCGTCGACGCATTGATCGAAGACACGTTGCGATGCTTCCTTGAAGCCGGCGATGGCGCGATAGTAGCCGTGCTGATTCGGCACTTTCTTACAACCGCGGACGAGCGCTTCGAGCGTCTCGGCCTTTTCGGCGACGTTGAGTTCTTGCGATTGGGCGAGTGTTGCGCCGTAGTCGTCGAAGAAGGGCCCGAGCGGGAGCATCAACGCGGGCGAGCGGCGGAGCGGTTTGATCGCGCGCAACGGATAGTGACGATGCCCTTCGCTGGCTAGCAACTCTTTGTACAGGGCCGACGGCCACTTGAAGACACCGTCGTAGCCGTCGGCGTTCTCTTGCGCAAGGCGTTCGAACTGGCGCGCCGAATTCGACGCGCGCGCGGCGCCGCTCCAGAAGCTGATGCCTTGATTGAGATCGCCCAGGTTGTGCGTGATACTCATCGCAAGGCGCATGGTGTCAAGTTCGCGGCCGGGCTGTGCGCAAACGTCGAAGAACGCGCGCGATTCGCGCAGCAGTTCGGCGTGGACGGCGTCGTGCACTGCGGCAGCGTCTTCCTCGTGGCCTAGGGATAGAAACCGGCCGAGCGCACCAGCGGCAACGCTGAGCCATTCGCCATCGTGACCACTGACTATGCCGTGTTCACTACATTGAACGGTGCGGAGAGAGAAGCCGTCGAGCGTCCACGTGTGCATTTCCATCGCGACTTGGGCCATGGCGCGCAACGTTGGCAGGTCCTTGGTGTCGCGCCAAAGGAGGCCGCGGATTTTCGAATCGACATCGGTGGGAACGTAGGTCGCTACGGTTGTGTGGTGCGCGGCGAGGCAGAGGCGGAAATACGAAAGGACGGAATCGTCGCCGGTGTGCGCGTCGATGTCTTCGGCGATGATGCGGAGAAAGGGCGTGTCGGGCACGCGTTCACGCAGGTACGGAACGGTGTTCCAGATCAGATCCTTCAAGCCCGAAGGCGAGATGTAGTTGGCCCAGATGGGCGCGGGCGTCGCTTCCAATTTCCCAGGGTAGTATACTCGGCACGAAATGCTTTCGACAAAATTGCTCGCGCTGGTTTGCGCGGCGCTGCCGCTGGCAGCCATAACCAGGCAAGAAGTAGTTTTCAAGACGACGCCGCAGGGTGAGTTGAAGATGACGATCTTTTACCCGCTCAACTGGAAGGCCGCCGACAAGCGGCCCGCCGCCGTGTTCTTTTTCGGCGGCGGATTTACGGGCGGTTCGCCGGCGCAGTTTTATTCGAAAGCGGCGTATTTGGCGTCGCGCGGCATGGTGGCGGCGAGCGCGGAGTATCGTGTGAAGACGCGGCACAACACGACGCCGCGCGAGAGCTTTGAGGACTGCCGGTCGGCCGTGCGATGGTTGCGCAAAAACGCGGCGGCGCAGGGAGTCGATGCCGATCGCATCGCGGCAGGAGGCGGATCGGCGGGCGGCACGTGCGCGATGTCGATCTTCGCCGAAGAGCCGTGGGATGCGGCTTCCGAGGACATGGCGGTGTCGGCGAAGCCGAACGTGCTGCTGCTTTATAACCCAGCGGTCGACATCTCGTCGATCGGCGGCGCGCCGGCGAACTGGTCGCCGAAGAATCAACTGCGCGCGGGACTGCCGCCGATGGTGATGTTCTTTGGCACCGACGACAAACACTATCTCACCGCGAAGGAGTACTTCGCGCGGGCGCGGGCGATGAAAAATCCGGTCGAGCTGTATTTCGGCAAAGACCAGAAGCATGGATTCTTCAACGACAAACCGGGCGGCGACTACTCGTGGCACGCGTCAACACTCTATATGACTGACAGCTTTCTCGCGAAGCACGGGTATACACAAGGCCGGCCGACGATCGCGCAACCTCCTGGCAGCAAGGCCGTACTTCTTAGCGAGGCCGCGCGCGTGCCAGTATCGACGGAGCCGCGGCCCGTGCCCGCTGGAGTTCGCGCGGAACGAAACATTGTTTATGCTAAAGTCGGCGAGCGCGAGTTAAAGCTCGATCTCTACTTGCCGCAGACGGCGCCGGCCTCGCCGATGCCGCTGGTTGTTTGGATTCACGGTGGCGCATGGCGCGCTGGCACGAAGGATCAAGCACCGGTCCTTCCGCTTGTTCGCGAAGGCTACGCGACAGCGAGCATCGGATACCGCTACACGCAAGAGTCGCCGTTCCCGGCGAATGTGGAAGACTGCAAAGCCGCAATC
>VFZQ01000449.1 GCA_016871135.1 Acidobacteriota bacterium
TCACGAAAGAGTAGTGATTGACGGCCTCATCGTCTGGGATCAGGTTTGTAACAGCCTCGGCCGACCATGTCCCAAGATCGCAGGTGGCGCCGATCGCCTGACCCTGATCGGCGATCGCTTAGTGCCGCCGCCCTGTATTTACTTGTTCCCACGGACCGTGCCCGATCCCCGCAGTAACCCTTGTCCAGCGGTGCATCGCATTGAAGAGGTCGGATTCTTGCATGTGCTTCAGGAAGCGTTCGGCGGGCGTCCAGAAGAGATAACTGACGTTGAAATCACGGCTCAGATGCAGGGTGCGACCATCTCAAGGAGAACGACTCTGCGCCGCGCGGGAGCTGAACTGCGCAGTTCGGCTTTAACGAAGATCAAACGCGCCCGATAGCGGGCTACTGCTTCTCCGCCCGCAACTCCTGCGAACGCCTAAGCGCCCCCGCCGCCTTCTCCGCCATCCCCGCGGCCTGATAAGCCCGGCTCAGCTGAAAGTGCAGCGAGCCATCCGTATCCAGCGCCGGCGCTGCCGCTTCCAAATGCGCCACCGCCTCCGCGCCGCGATTCACGGCGATCAGCGCCCGCGCCAACGATGCCCGCGCCTCCAGCAAGGAAGGCCGCCGCTTCACCGCTTCGCCAAGGGGTTCGAGCGCCTCTTCCGGATTCCCTTGCAACAGCAGGCAATCGCCTTTGAGGAAATGCAATTCGGCACTGTCGGGGTCGTGCACCAGCAGCCGGTTGAGCGTATTCAGCGCCTCCAGGAATTGATTGGCGGAATACAGCGACGCCGCCAGTTCACGCTCGACATCGCGATCTTGTGGCGTGAACTTCAACGCCGCGCGCCACTCGTTGACAGCTTCGGCGTGTTTCCCGTTCGCCCGCAGCGTCTCGGCTTTCACTTTGTGGATCTGGGGATTGTCCGGCAACCCGCCAAGCTGCGCGAACGCCTTGCGAGCGCCCTCGTTGAAGGCCTCGATCTGCCGCGCCAGCGCGTCGGCCTTCGCATTCGCCACCCGCCCGCCAGCCTGCGCTTCCAACGCCTCAGCCGCCCGCAACCGCTGCTGCTGTCGGCGCACACGCGCCAGCGTCAACAAGAACGCCTTCGACTCCGGATCCAATTTACGAAGCTCTTCAAAAACCTGCGCCGCCGCTTGCTCATTCGCGCGGCCCAGCACATACCACGCGCCCGGATCGAGAGGCTCCAAACGCGTCAGCACCGCCAACTGCGCCACCGCGTTACGCGGCTGATTCAACTGCAAATACGCATCGGCCAAAATGCGCCGGCCTTGCGGGTCCTTCGGCTGCAACGCCACGGCCCGAAGCAACGGCGCGACCGCCTTCGCCGGCTGCCCAAGCCGCATCAACGACGTCCCCAGCAACGCATGCGCCGGAAACGACTGCGTCATCGCGCGCACCGCGACTGCAAGCGGCCCGATCGCCTCGGCGTCTTTCGATTGCATGTGCAGCGCGATGCCCAGGTTCAGCTTCCAGCCAGGATTCGCGGGCATCTGCTTGATCAACTCGCGATAAGAGACCTCCGCCTGATCGAACAACCCCGCGGCCATCTGTTGCGTGGCGCGTTCGGGGAGCGTCTGCGCCAACGCAACACACAAAAACACAAAGGGCGCCCGCGGTAACAGGCGCCCGATTGTGGTTGGTAGTTGCAACTCTTCCAGTTTAGAACTGGAAGCGTGCGCCAAAGCGAAGCTGCCGTTCGCCGCCGGCCGAGGTGATCAGGCCGAAGGTGCCGCTTTCAACGCCCGAGGAAGCTCCGCCGAAGCGCGGCGTGTTGGTGACATTCGCCGCTTCGATACGGAACTGTACGTTCATCGCCTCGGTGAGGTTCACCGTCTTGATGAGGTTGGCGTCCATGCCGGCAACGCCGGGATTACGGAAACGGTTGCGGCCGGTGTTGCCGAAGCGCGGAGCCGAGCCGGGAGGCGTCGGCGACG
Organism: Acidobacteriota bacterium; assembly: GCA_016871135.1. Lineage (GTDB taxonomy): Bacteria > Acidobacteriota > Terriglobia > Bryobacterales > Bryobacteraceae. The sequence goes on from VFZQ01000449.1 coordinate 1,941, forward strand.
CGAAGGCGGACGTGGTGAAGTACGGCGTGTTGGTGCCCTTGCCGTATAGGTACTTGAACTCACCAACGAGATCGGCGGTCTGCGTGTTGCCCGGAGCGTTCAGGCGAGCACCGTCGGCGCCCATCGTGAACGGCGTCCCGGAGTAGGCGGAGTAGATGCCGCCAACCTGCCAGCCGCCGGCGATTGCATTCGCCACGGAGTTCATCGAGCTGCCGAACTTCTTGCCCTTTCCAACCGGCAAGCTATAGAGGAAGCCCATCTGGAACACATGCGGACGGTCATAGCCGGCCACTGCGCGGTTGCGGCCAATCACCGGCCCCCAATTCCAGCCGACGCCGGCCCAGCCGTCTTCGTCGGTCATGTTAATGGCCTTTGCCCAAGTGTAGGCGCCCTGCACGAAGAGATCCTTCGTCGGATTGCCGCGGACCGACGTCTGCAAGCCGTGGTAGTTGGAGCTCAGCCAGCCGTCCCACATCTTCAGGTCGCGGTTGCGTCCGAACTGCGCGAACAGCGGGCGGCCGTTGTTGCCGGCGCCCGGAGCGGCCGCGTTGATATCGCGGTCGGCGAGTTGGTTCGTCGTTTGCGTACCGACATAACCCACCGTGGCGGTCATGTTGGGAGCAAGGCGGCGTTCAAGAGTGAAGTTCCAGGATTGAATGTAGCCGCGATTGATCTTGCCCCACGGGCTGCGCATGTCGATGCCGCCGGGTAGCGGGATTACGCCGCTCGAAAGATCCGGAACCGGGATCGCGGGGATGCCGGTTGTTAGCGATCCGAAATTCTCGAAGGGAGTGTTCTGCTGGAACGTGTTCGCGATCGTCAGCGGATAGAAGCCGCGCAACGGACGCGAGAACGGCAGCGGGTCGATCGTCATGCCGTAGCCCGAGCGGATGACCGTCTTGTCGGTGACGCGCAAAGCGATACCGACGCGCGGGGTCACGAACAGGGGTTGCACCGACATGCCCGGATTGGTCGGAATCGGACCGCGGCCGCCGAGCGTAATGCGTTGCGTGTTGACGTCAAGCAGTTCGAGGCCTTTGCCGCCACCGCGCGACATCAACGGATAACGCTCAATGCGGACGCCGTAATTGATGGTTAGGTTGCGGTTGGCTTGCCAGCGATCGCGGAGATACCAGCCCATCTGCCATTCGCGGCCGGTGAGTAATTCATACTGAAGGCTCTTGCCCATGGCATTCGGCATGCCGAGCAGGAACTGCGCGAAGCCGTTGGCCTGCACAGCCGCCACACCGCCGCTCAACGACGTAACGCCGCCGCCAAATTCGAAACGGCCCCGTGGGTTGTCGTTTTCTGGTTGCCAGTGATTCAACTGGTGATGAACCAGGTCGAAGCCCATGCGGATCTCGTGCTTGGACTTGAGGATCGACAGGTTAGTCGTGAATGTGTAGCTGCGTTCATCGCGGAACAAGGGCATCCAGCCGTTGCCCAAACCGTAGGAACTCACGCCGTTGACGTTGAACACGGGCAGACCGCTCTGCCGGATATCGGAGCCATTGGTGCCGGGAATGCCGAACGTTTCCGAACCCCAGTTCTTGCCGTAGTCTGTGCCCTGCACCGTCTGATCCATGTTCGTCAGGCCAAATGTCGCATCCCACAGCATAGTCGGCGAGATCGTGTAGTTCGTGCCGACTGTGCCGAGGTACTGCCGTGTAAAGCCGGTGCCGGGATCGCCGCCGACGCCGGCGCCGCCCGCTTGCCCGAGACCGAACACGCCGCCCACATCCGCATCGAGCGCCGACATCTTGAAGAACATCGTGTGCTTGTCGTTGCGGTTCCAGTTGGCCTTCCAATCGTAATTGGTGCGGTCGAACTTGCCGGTTGCATTCACGAAATGATTTTGCGAAATGGCGCGGTTGGCGCCAACGATTTGTGTTCCTTCGCTATTGGGTGTTGGAACGAGTTGCAGGATACGGAGCGCCTGTGGACTGAAGCGGGCCGAAGGCACACGGTTGCCGGGGAATGGCGTGCGGTTCGCGGTCGAGGTGCCGGTCGCCGGATCGTAGACGGTGCCCTGTGTATTCGCAGCGATGAAATTAGAAAAATCGCCGGCGCGCATTGCGGCGTTGGGGACCGTGAAGAAGCTCGAACCGCCATTTGCCTGCCGGGTCAATTCAACGTGGCCGAAGTAGAAGAGCTTGTTCTTAATCACCGGACCGCCGATCTTGCCGCCAAAAATATTCAGCTTGTAGAGCGGCTTGGTCGCCGTTACCGGCATGAAGTACGGCCGGGACTTGATCTTTTCGTTTTCGTGGAACTCCCAGGCGGCGCCATGGATGTTATTGGTGCCACCGGCGGAGGCGACGGTCATCGCCGCTCCGCCCGCCATGCCCTGTTCGGCGTCGAACGATGAAGTCGTGATGCTGACCGTGTCGACCGTTTCGGCAGGCGCGACATAGGCCACGTGGTGGGGCAGCCAAATGTTGATGTTGGTCGCGCCGTCGAGGCGGGTGACGTTGTTGTTCGTCGCAGTGCCATTGACGAACGTACGAAGCGCGCGGCCCGGAGTATCGGTCGAGGAGTTTTGGAAGCTCGCCGGCGTTGCGCCAGGCACTAGGTTGATCAAAGCCTGATAGTTGCGGTACTGATTCAGCGGCAACTGCTGCACAGTGCTCGCGATAATCTCCGACTTGGTCTCCGAGCGGTCCGTCTGCAATTGCACTGCGGTCGATTCGATCGTGATCTGATCGGAAACCGCGCCGACTTCCAAACGGCCGTCGATACGCACGGTCGAGTTGACCGTCACGGCCACACCTTCCCGCGTCAAGCTCTTAAAGCCATTGGCGGTAATCTTCACCGTGTAGTTACCGGCCGGAATGCTCGGCAGCGAGTAGTTGCCGGCGGAATCCGATGTTGTGTCGCGAGTAAAGCCCGTCGCCTTCTCGGTAATCGAAACTTTTGCGTTGGGAACAACGGCGCCCGTGGCATCTTCGACCGTGCCGATGAGCGAGCCGTAAAGAACCTGTGCGGCGGCGGGAATAGCAAGCACTCCGGCCAGCGCAATCAGGGCCAGCAGCGCCGAACAGCGCCGCCAGTTTACGATATGCAGTTTTGTCATGAACAACCCCTTTGCGGGTACGGATGGAAAGTACCCTGGCTACCATTAAAAACACCCCGTCTGATCGATGTCAAATCGCAGTCTTGTCTCATACAAGATGAGCCTGGAGCGAGAGGGC
>VFZQ01000450.1 GCA_016871135.1 Acidobacteriota bacterium
GGAGAACCGCGCGCTGAGCGAGTCGAATCCGGCGAAGTTGAGCTTCTCGTACCGGGCGTAAAAGAGGTCGAGGACTTGCGGCGTCAGTGTCGATTGCAGCCGGCCAAGCCCTCCCCACAGGTCTTTTGTATTGCGCAAACCATGCACTTCGCCGCGTTGATAAAACGCGGTGAAGCCGCGCGTGGCGATCTTGCCGTGCGCGCCGCCTTGCGAGTAAGCTGTATCGCGCAACCGGTTTCCCAATGCGTCGCGGACCTGCTGCGGCGTGTATCCATAGAGCCGAGTCAGCACGTTCTGCGAGTCGAATCCGCCGCCGGCGCGCAAATCGTTGCGCCGTGTGCCGGCCGCGCCCAACTGCCACCACCATTTCGTTCCATCGCGGCTGATCGATGCGGAGGCGCCGCCGGAAAGATCCGCGGTCTCGCCGCCGAGCCGCAAGGAACCGCGCCATCGCGCGGCGTCGACAAACCGCGGCCCATCGGTGAAAACATGAATCGATCCCCCGAGTCCATCGCTCCCATACTGCGTGCCGGACGGGCCGAGCATCGCCTCGACGTGCGCCGCTTGCGACGGCTCCATGTACGCCAGATACTGATTCGGACCGGATCGAAACGTCGCGTTGTTGAAACGCACGCCGTCGATGAGATTCAGCACCTGATAGCCGGTCATGCCGCGCAAGAACGGCGACACCTGCCCCGCGCCGGTTTGCTGCAACATGACGTTCGGCGCGCCTGAAAAAGCGTCGGCGACGGTCCGCACCTTCGGCGCCTCACCGGTCAAGATCATCTCGGGCCGCTGCGCGATCTCTTCGGCGAGCCCCGGCGTCGCCGTCACCGTTACCGTCGCAATCGATCGCGCCGGATACAACACAACATCGCCCGCCATATCCGCACGCACGAGCACGGATTCAAAGCCAGGCGCTTCGACGCGCAGGCCGCCGACGGCTGCCGGCGTCATCGTCGCGCCCGCAATCAAATTTCCATGCGCGTCCACAACTCGCAATGGCGCGGACCAAAGCGACAACGCCAGGACAACGCTAGGGAGCAATCGCATAAGCGGCCATCTCCGTGGCATTACGCACGAACAGCCTGCCGTTCGCAATCATGGGCACATTCCATGTTCGGCCTTCGATGGCTTTGAATTTCGCCACCTCCTGATGCGACGAAGAATCCGCTTTTACAAGCACAACCTCGCCTTCCTCGGTCGTGATCACCAGATGCCCGCTGGCGAGCAGCACCTGCCCGTAACCGTAGCGGCCGCCCTTCCACTTCGTCTCGCCCGTGGCCGCTTCGATACACGTGAAGATCGCTTCGTCGAAGCCGTAAACGTGGCCCTTGTAGAGCACGCTCGAATTGAACTTGTTCTTCAACTTCTTGTTCTCCCACACACGCTCCGCCTTGCCGCTGGCAACGTCCACCATCGCCGCGCCGTGACCATAACCGGCCGAGAGAATAAACCGCGAGTTGCCGGCGATGATCGGCTGCGCGCTGTTGACATCATAGTCGGTCACCCACGGATACTCCCACAGCATCTTGCCCGTCTCCACTTCAAGGCCCACCGCGCGCATCGCCGTCACGGTGAGGATCTGCCGCTTGCCCGCCAGCGTTACCAGCATCGGCGAAGTGTACGCCTGCCGGTCGCCCAGCGATCCCCACACGCGCGCGCCGGTATCCAAGTTGTAAGCCACGATCGACTTGTTCGAAGGCCCGCCCGGCTGCAAGATCACGAGTTTATCCACGATCAGCGGCGCCGACGACATCGCCCAGGTGAGGTTCTCGGCGTTATTGTCCGTCAGGATATTCTTGTGCCAGACGACCTTCCCAGTCAGCGCATCCAGAACGTAGAACTCGCCGGTCGCGCCGAGCGAGTAGATGCGCCCGCCCGCATAGGTAGGCGTTGCGCGCGGACCGTTGCCGCCCATCGACTCTTGAAAATCCGCCGCATATTTATGCGCCCAAACTTCGCGGCCCGACGCCATGTCGTACGCCGCCACCACTTCCTGCGCGCGGCGCTGTTCGATTGTGTACATCAACTTGCCGGCCGCGACGAACGACGCCCAACCGCCGCCCACGGGTTTGCGCCACAGTTCTTTCAGCTTGCCGCCAGGCCAGTTGGTGAGGATCGTTTCGCCCGTGGAACCGTCACCGGCCAATCCGCGGAAACTGGGCCAGATCGGCTCGACATCCGCGGGCGTCGCGGCGGCCTCGACAACTTGCGGCGCTTCGGGAACGGGCGCGGCGGGCGGAGTCGACCGGTCGGCCTCGATGCGCTCGGCATGCTTCTCCGCGCTCTCGAACGTTACGAAGCGCGGAATGCCGCCGCCTTCTATTTCCAAACGCATGCCGAGTCCCATTGAGACCGCCACGGCGCATATCGCCAGTAAGGGCAGCCCGAAAAGAGCCTTCCGCCAAACCGCGACGGGACGGCGCACAAGCATTACCAAGACCGCCAGCGAACCGGCGGCGACGATCCATGAAAGCATGCCCTATTATCGCAACCCAAGCGAAACCGGGGAGCGAGCCGTTAAGATAGGAGACGCATGTCGACAACCGATCTGGACGCCCGCGTGCGCGATGCGCGCGCCAAACTGGACGATCACGTCCGCGAAATTGTGGAATGGCACTTCAACCCGGAAACGGGTTGCCCGTTCTGGCTCAACTGGGCCGCGAACGCCGGCTGGGATCCCCGCAAAGAAGTGAAGAACTACGACGATCTCGATAAGTTCGGCAATTTTGAGGACGACTGGCTGCGCGGCGGCCCCGTCCGCCGCTGGGTGCCGAAGGGATTCGCCGGCAAACCCGTCTACGTCTTCGAAACCGGCGGGTCCACCGGCGTGCCGAAATCGCGCGTGCAGATCAACGACTTTCGCATCGACTACGAAATGTTCTCGGATACGCTGCCGGATGCGTCGTTTCCGAAAGGCTCTGACTGGCTGATGCTCGGCCCGTCCGGCCCGCGGCGTCTGCGGCTGGCCGTTGAACATCTCGCCCAGCATCGTGGAGGCATCTCCTTCTGCGTCGACCTCGATCCGCGCTGGGTGATCAAGCTCATCAAACGCGGCGAAATTCGCGAAGCCGAAATTTACAAGCAACACTGCATCGATCAAGCGCTGACGATTCTCAGAGCAAATGAGATCAAATGCATGTTTACAACCCCGAAACTGCTGGAGGCGTTGTGCGAAAAAATCAATCTCGCCAAATACGGCATCAAGGGAATCTTCTGCGGCGGCACTGAAATGACCCCGCAGTTCCATCGCTTCGCCGTTGAAGAACTGCTCGGCCCCGACATCTACTTCGCGCCCACTTACGGCAACACGCTGATGGGCTTGGCGACGCATCGCGCGCCCACGCCGGAAGACAACTGGGCGATCATCTATTACCCGCCCGCCCCGCGCGCCATCCTCGAAGTCGTCAATCCGGACAAGCCCAACGAACTCGTCGGCTATGGCAAGACCGGCCGCGCGCGGTTGACGACGCTGACCAAGGACACCTTTATTCCGCGCTTCCTCGAACGCGACGAGTGCGAACGCGAAGCGCCCTGCGAGCAGTATCCGTGGGACGGCGTGCGCAACGTTCGTCCGTTCTCGCGCTTCCAGAAATCGGTCGTTGAAGGAGTGTACTAAGCCGTGATCCACATTCCCGTTCTGCGGCAAGGCAAGCCGTATAAGTCGGTGGACGTCAACAAGGCGTACCACTACCGCACGCGCGAACAGATCGCCGAGATCAGCCAGGCCAACGTCGGGCTGATCCGCCGGGATCTCTTGCAGCAGGCGGAAATGCACGCGATTTTGCAGGGCTTCACCACGCGCGAGTTGATCGCGATCGCTAAGAAAGCCGCGAAGCACTTCGGCGAAGACGAGTTGCCGCTCGGCGATTCGATGCAGACGCCGGACGACATCGTCAAGCAGATCAGCGCAACCACGGGTTCGCCGAACGTGATGGTCCGCCGCAACATGGAAAAGGTGCGCGGCGTGCTCGACCGCGGCTATGGGGATATCGCAGGACGCGCGCTGAGCTTCTTTCCGCGCGGGCATTCGATGGGCGTAATTCTGCCGTCGAACTCGCCGGGCGTGCATTCCTTGTGGGCGCCGGCGATCGCGCTGAAGACGCCGCTAATCTTGAAGCCCGGCAGTTCCGAACCGTGGACGCCGTATCGCATCGTGCAGGCGTACATCAAAGCGGGCATCCCGCGGGAGGTTTTCGGTTACTACTCGGCCGACCACGCCGGCGGCGGCGAGATCCTGCGCCAATGCGGCCGCGGCATGTTGTTCGGCGATGTCGGCGCGGCCAAGGCCTGGGCCGGCGATCCGCGCATCGAGATCCACGGACCGGGCTATTCGAAAATCGTGCTCGCCGACGAAGGCGCGAAAAACTGGGAGAAGTACCTCGACCTAATGGCCGACTCGATCGCACAGAACTCCGGCCGGTCGTGCGTCAACTGTTCCAGCATCTGGACCACCGCGAACGCCAGGGAGATCGCCGAAGCGCTGGCCGAACGGTTCGCCAAGATTGGCCCGCGCGCCGAGGAGGATCCCGAAGCCGCTGTCGCGCCGTTCGCGGCGCCCGATGTCGCGCGCCGTATTTCTCTCATGATCGATCAGGAGATGGAAGGGACCGCCGATTTGGTCGAAGCAAAGCGCGGCACGCCGCGCGTCGCCGAGAAAGACGGCTGCACCTACCTGCTGCCTGCGGTCGTGCAATGCTCCAAGGAACATGCGCTCGCCAACCGGGAGTTTCTCTTCCCCTATGCAAGCGTCGTGCAAGTCGACGCCTCCGAAATTCCGCACTGCCTCGGGCCGACGCTCGTCTGCACGGCGATTACTTCGGACAAGGCGCTCCAACGCCGGTTGCTCGAATCGAATCACATCGGCCGCCTGAACTTCGGTCCGATCTCAACGATGAAAATCAGCTGGGACCAGCCGCACGAAGGCAACCTGTTCGATCATCTTTATTCGCGCCGCGCCTTCCAGAGCGTTCTCGAAACCGTCGCCTAATGCGTCTGCTCCACGTCACAGCGGGGGCCGCCAACATGTATTGCGGCTCCTGCATGCGCGACAACGCGCTAGCGTCCGAACTCAAACGGATGGGCCACGACGTGGTGTTGATGCCGGTATACACGCCCACG
>VFZQ01000451.1 GCA_016871135.1 Acidobacteriota bacterium
ACGGCGGTAGCGCCGGAAACGCCCGCTTCTCAGCCCCGTCCGGACTCGCCGTCGATCGCGAGGGGAACATCTTCGTCGCCGACGAACGCAGCCATCGCGTCCGCAAGATTCTGCCGAACGGCGTGATTGTTACGGTCGCTGGCACCGGCGCCGCGGGCTATTCCGGAGACGGATTCAACGCTACACGCGCGGGTCTCAACGCGCCGCGCGGCCTCACGCTGGATCGCTTCGGAAATCTATACATCGCCGACTCCGGCAACCATGCTATCAGACGGGTCTCGCCTTCGGGCGCCATAGCGACCATCGCCGGCAACGGATTCAAGGGCGGCCGGGGCGATGGCGGGCCGGCCTCGGCGGCGCAACTCGACACCCCTTCCGGCGTCGCCGTCAGCACCCTAGACGACATCTTCATCGCCGATTCCGGCAACCATCGCATTCGCCGTATCTCGACCTCCGGTTTCATCGCCACCTACGCCGGCACGGGCGTCTCCGGATTTGCCTTCGACGGTTCCGCCGCGGTCTTTTCCCACCTCAGCGACCTGCGGGATCTCGCCGCCGATTCCGCCGGCAACCTCTTCATCGCAGATACGGGCAACAACCGCATTCGGCGCGTCGACGCAACCGGGGTAATCACGACACTGGGCGACGCCGAGTTTTCATTTCCTCGCGGGGTCGCGGTGGGCCCGAATGGAACCGTTTATGTCGCCGACACAGGCAAACACCGCATCTGCCAAATTAACGGTTCCGTCGTCACCAAGATCGCGGGCGGCGAAGCTGGTTTCGACGGCGATGGACTCTCGGGCGAAGAGGCCCGTTTCCAATTCCCGAGCGCGATCGCGGTTGATCGCGATGAGAAAATCCTGATCGCCGACACAGGCAACTATCGCCTGCGGCGCCTGACGAAAATCACACTCGCGGTCGGAATACTGCGCGGCTCGGTGCGGACACGCTCCGCCGCTAGCGGAAAGGACGCTCCGATCGTCGCGGGCATGATCGCCGAACTGGAAGGAGAGAACCTTGCGCCCGCCGGGACAGTCGATTTGGCGCCGGTGAACGGCCGCTTTCCGCTCGCGCACAACGGTGTCGAAGTTCGCGTCAACGGCGATGCCGCCGAACTGGTCGCCTTATCTCCTACGAAGCTTCGCGTCCGGATGCCGCAAGGCATCGATAGTTCACGAGATGCCGGACTGGAAGTTCAACAAAGCGGCGTCGTTCGCGCATCGAGCGCGGTACCCACGGCCATCTCCGCACCGGCGCTATTCCCGGTCGTTATTCGCGAAGACGGGTCGCCAGCGAACCCAACGAACCCGGCCCCGCGCGGGACCGTCGTTCTGCTATTCGGAACCGGCGAAGGAGCTCTCGATCCCGCCGGCGCTCGTTTCACAGTTGGAGGAATAGAGGCGCAGGTCGTCTGGGGCGGCCCCCTACCATCGGCTCCGGGGATTTTTCAAATCAACCTCCGCCTCCCCACGGGCTTCTTCGGCTCTGGCCTACACACGCTTGCCGGGCAACTCGGAGCATTTCGCATCGACACTTCCATCGAGGTTCCGATCCAATAAGCCCCATTCCATTCCGGGGACTATGCAGTTATAATGTGCAAAACGCTCTGGAGGTGTTTTGATGTCTCGAAAGATCCTGCTCGCTTCGCTTCTGATGTCGACGGTTCTGCTTTCGCAGACCGGTCAAGGCATCATCACCGGAATCGTCTCGGACGCCTCGGGCGCCATGGTTCCCAACACGACGATTCGGCTCAAGGATCGCGACTCCGGTTTCACGTATTCGGCGTCGTCGAATGAGGAGGGCTTGTACCGCGCGCCTTATCTGAATCCGGGCTTCTACGACATCACTTACGAAGCGCAGGGATTCAAGCGCCTCATTCGCAGCGGCATTCAAGTCCGCTCGACCGAAACGGCGCGTGTCGACGTTACGCTGGAAGTCGGATCGGTTGCCGAACAGGTCGAGGTCTCGGCGCGGGCGGCGTTGCTAGAAACCGAAACATCGATGACCGGCCACTTGGTCACGGGCGTCGAATTGACCAAGTTGCCCACGCCGCAGATGAAAGTCGAAAGCATGCTCTGGTATGTTCCCGGCGTCACCAACCAGGGCGGCGCGGGGCATTCCGCCGGCGGTCGTTCGCGCGCGTTTGTCCTCGCCAACGACGGCGTATCCGGTATGACGCCCGGAACCGGTTCGATCGGCACCGGCCGCAACATGTCGACCTCGCAGCACGCCATGGAAGAGATCAAGGTGCTGACCACTGCCCTGCCCGCTGAATACGGCCACTCCGGCGGCGGACTGATGAATATCAACTACAAAAGCGGCGGCAATCAACTGCACGGCATCGCCGAGGAGCGCTACATGGCGCGCCACTTCATTCACCGCAACTGGCAGGACGCCCAACTGCCGACCAACAACTTCGGCTTCCATCTGATGTCGGCGATGATTAGCGGCCCCATCCGCATCCCGAAAATTTACGACGGCCGGAACAAGACGTTTTTCATGTGGGCCTTCCAGCGCCATCACGAAAAAGCGTCCGAAAACGCTAATACGAATGTCCCTTCTCCCGCCATGCTGGCCGGCGACTTCAGCTTCAACGGCATCGGACAACCCGTATTCGATCCCGCTTCCCTCACACGCGACGCCGCCGGCGCCTATTCCCGAACGCAGTTCCCGGGAAACAGAATTCCGCTCAGCCGCCTCGATCCGGTCTATCAGAAATTCATCAGCCTGAATCCGTTCACGCCGGAAAGCAACCGATTCAATCAAGCGTTCAACAGCGCCGTGGGCCCCCGCGACAACCTCAGCGCCGACACGGTATTTCGCTCTTACCGCACGAGCTTCGACAACAAGATCGATCACTCCTTTTCCGACAAGCACAAGATTTTTGGCCGCTGGTCCTACTTCCGCCATCGCTCGTTTAATGGCCGCTGGCAGATTGGCGCCGCCAACCGCGTATTCGATTTCAATACGGTCCCGCTACCCATCAATCACAACCAGTTCGTCATCTCCGACACTTACACCCTGAGTCCGACCTTGATTAACGAAGTGCGGGTCGGGTTCAATCGCCGGTTCAATACGAGAACCCCCAACAGCGTCGGCCAGAACTGGGCCCAGCAGCTTGGCATTCCAAATGTCGGCCCCGAGACGATGCCAACCTTTGTGTGCGCTGCCGTATTCACGGCCGAGTGCGCGGTCAGTCAAGGGGTCCGTCGCCTGATTATCGACTTCCCTAGAGGCGATTCGGTCGACACGAACGAGAACTTCAGCTTCCAGAACAACATCACGAAAGTCATGGGCCGGCACACCTTCAAGACCGGTTACGAATTGATGCGCACACGGCACAATGTGCAGGTCACCGCGGATCCGTCCGGGATCTATCAATTCGGCGGCACCGACTTCCCCTTCCGCCCGAACACCGGCAACGCTTACGCCGCATTCATGCTCGGCTCGGTCGTACAGGCCGACTTCACCAGCAGGCTGGCCTCCTGGTTGCCACGCTGGTGGAGCCAGGCGTTCTACTTCCAGGACGACTACAAGGTCAACTCCCGGCTCACGCTCAACCTCGGCCTGCGCTGGCAATACGAATCGCCGTTCTCGACCAAGTACGGCCAACAAAGCCAGTTCGATCCCACCGCGCGCGATCCGCTCACCGGTCGCACCGGCGCAATTCTTCACGGTCCCGGACTCCTCTCGAAAAAGGATTGGAACAACTTCCAGCCACGCATCGGCCTCGCCTACACCATTACTTCGAAGACAGTGTTCCGCGGCGGATTCGCGATGAATACGCTTGACCTCTGGACGAACGGTCTGAACGAGAACTTTGAAGAGTATTTCGCCACCGCCACGGCCGCGAAAGAACCTGGCAACCCCGACGTTGCCTTCTACCTGCGTAACGGCCCGCCAGCCACGCGGTTCAATGTGCAGCCGGACGGTTCGGCGCCGTTCATCGGCACGAATTTCGGATCGCGCACCGCGTCCTGGCGCGATCCCAACCTCCGCCTGCCCTACATCATGAACTGGAACGGCAGCGTTCAGCACCAACTTTCCAACACCATCCTCGCCGAGGTCAGCTACCAGGGCTCGGCCGGCGTCGGGCTGCTCAATCGCTGGGACATCAACGCCATCCCGCTCAACGTGTCGACCGATCCGGCGCGCCTGAACGAGATCTTCCGCGCGCAGCAGAACTTCCGCCCCTTCCCGCAGTTCGGTTCGATTTTCCACTACGCCAACTACGGCCATTCGAGCTTCCACTCCGGCACCGTGAAGGTCGAAAAGCGTATGGCGAAAGGCTATAGCGTCACATCGTTCTACACGTTCGGCAAGTCGATCGACGAAGCCTCCGACGACGGCGCCGCGGGCGGCATTACCTTCTACAACCGCCGTCTGGAAAAGGGCCGTTCCAATTACGACGTCACCCATCGTTGGGTCACCTATGCGCTCGTCGAACTGCCGTTCGGCAAAGGGCGCAAATGGATGAATAGCGCCAACGCTTTCGTTAACGGCGCCTTGGGTGGCTGGGAGTTGAACATGATTCAGACGGCCGAGAGCGGCGTTCCAATGAGCTTCACGTTTGCCGGTTCGCCGAGCAATTACCTGGCCGGTGCGCTGCGCCCCGACATGGTGCCGGGCCGTACCTACGACAGCATTCGTCTCGACTGGGACCGCAAAGGCCCATGCCGCCACCAGACCGGATGCCGCCCGCCGTGGGCGGATATCAACGCCTTCGCCTACCCCGCCGCGTTTACGGCCGGCAACTCGGGCCGCAATGTATTGACCGGCCCCGGGAATCTCTGGCACCAGGTCAGCATCTCGAAGACGCTCACGTTCCGGGAACGCTTCAAGGGCACGCTGCGCTACGACATCAACAACCCGTTCAAGTACTACTTCTTCAACAACCCGACGAACTCGGTCGATCTACGCGCGGCCAACCGCGTGAACTTCGGCCAGATTACCGGCAACCAGGGCAGCTTCTCCGGCCTCGGCGGACGGACCTATCAGCAGATCGTTCTGAAGGTGGAATTCTAGTGTCCTGTCTCACATAACTATGTACATATAGGCAGAGTTGCCTCATACTGGGTCATGTTCACCCCAGCAGCTCCCTTGGCGGTAGAAGCGAGCCAACGG
>VFZQ01000452.1 GCA_016871135.1 Acidobacteriota bacterium
CAAATGTTTTTGGCTAGACTTAGCGTCAGTCTGGACGTGAGTTTCCAATCGTCCTGCGCGTAGAATGACGCATCGGACCAGCGGTTGAACTGCGTGGGATAGGGGTCGATGCGCGTGACCGCGGTCGGCAGGCCAAGCAAGAAGTCGGCATACGGGTTGCCGGTCCAGCGATTGGTGAAGCTGAAGCTTCCATAGAGCCCTTGCACGGCGGGCAGATAACGGTTGACGAACCAGTTGACGTATTCGCCGCCGAACTTCATCGTGTGGCGGCCGCGGTTCCATGTCAGGTTGTTGGAGAATTGCCAGTGGCCGTCGTTGACCGGGCCCAACAGCGTTTGGAGTGGTGAAGAGAGGCCCGTGATGTTGAGGACGGGAATGCCGGGCGCGCCACGCGGCGGAAGGCCCTGCACGCCGATGCGATCGACCAGCGCTTGGCCGGTGACGTTCGCGAAGGATTTCGACGACAGCACGACAAACCCGAAACGCGCTTCGTTGAAAATGTTCGGGCGAATTGTGGCGACGTCGCCGAGCGTGGCGAAGTGCACTTCGCGAATGTTTGTCGACGTGCCAACCGACTCGGGCGGCAGCGCGCTCCGTGCGCCAGGGATTTCGTAGTCGCTCTTCTTCCATTGATAGCGCGCGAAGGAGCTATGCCCGCTGGTCCAGTTCTGATCGAACCGGGCCTCGTAGATGCCGTGCGTCTCGGGTCCGTTGAAGGCGTTTCGGTAATTGGCCGCAGCCAATGTCGGCGCGCCGAAGTTGGGCAGCGGGAATAGCGCTTCCTGCGCGCGGCGGGCCTGCGGCGAGATGAATTGCGGCAGGATGCGGTTGCCGTCGAACGGGTTAACGCCTGGGGCAAACGGATTGCGAAGCGCGGCGGCGCCGGTGAAGTCGCCGTTGCGCATAGCGACGGTCGGCACGTTCGGGCTAAACAGGTAGGCGCGCGAACCCTTGGTCTGATCGAAGGTCAGTTGGAAAAACGTCTTGTCCTTTTTCAGCGGGCCGCCGAACGTCGCGCCGTAGTTGTGGATATTTTGGAACGGTTTTGCCGTGGAAAAGGTGTTGCGGGCGTCGAGCGCGCTGTTGCGGCCGTACCAGAAAATGTCTCCGTGGTAGCGATTGCCGCCAGAGCGCGTGACCGAAGTGATCGCGCCCATGCCGCCGAACTCGGCTTTATTGCTGAGAATGTTGGCGGTGAATTCGCCGACCGACTCCATCGACGGCTGCGATACCGGATCGGGAGTGCCGAAGTTGCCGAAGTTGGTTTCGATGCCATCGACCTTCGTCTTGACTCCGTTGGCGCCCGCGCCGGGCGTGATCCACGCGGCGCCCCCGCCGACTTGCGCCAAGCCAGGCACGGTGAGCGGCATCATCTGAAAGATCAGGCCGGAATCGCCGGCGTTATTGAAGACCGACCGTAGGTTCGTCGGCAACTCGCGGACCTGTTTCATCGACAGCGATGTGGCGATCGACGGACTCTCGTACTGCACTACGGTGGCGACTTCGCCACGCACCTCGACCGTATTGACGGTTTCGCCGACTTCAATGTTGAGATCTTTGCGGATCGTGCGGTAGGCCGCGACGTTGAAGGCCGACGTGACCAGCGCGCGGAAGCCCTTGGCCTCGACGCGCAGTTCGTAATCGCCAGGCAGGACGTTGGCGAATAGATAGACGCCCGCGTCGTTGGATTCGGCGCGCGCTTCGATGTTGGTGGCTGAGTTCTTTAACTTAACGACGGCCTTCGGCACGGATGCGCCGGAGGGATCGTTTATCAGACCTGTCACTGTTCCGAGGGGTGACTGCCCGTAGGTGAAAAGCGCCGAGGCCAGGAGGCCGAGCGCGATACGGCTGCTCTGCATGAAACTTTCATTTTCCCACGCCGAGCGGCGCGCCGCTTATGCGTTCTGGTAGGCGGGGCCGAGCCGCGGCGGCATGTCGTTGCGAGTCATGACCAGCCAGCAGATCGGGTACACGATGATCGGCACGCCGGTGGCGAAGAACAGGCCGACCCAGATGAGGCGCATGATGGTGGGGTCCATGTTGAAGTAGGCCGCGAAGCCCGCGCAAACACCCGCGATTTTGCGGTGGTACATGTCGCGCTCCAGGCGGCGTGGTTGAATCGGAGCTTGGGGCGGCTGCGGCGCCGCGGCGCTCCATTGGAACTGGCCGTCGTTGGCGGGTTTGCCACAGCGGGCGCAGTACCGGTGTTCGTCACTCATCGAAAAACCGCAAGCCGTACAAAACATGGTTGGATGTTCCTTCCTTGGTATCTGTTACGTCAGTGACTTGGAAAATGTTCCCCGGGCATCCGGAATAATTTGAAAAACGTATAGGATACAGAGAGGGAGACAAACGCAAGCATGTTGATCCGCAGACCGAAGGACTGGGAGATGCCCGAACGCGAGGCGACGCCGGAGAGCGTCTATTACAATCGCCGACAGATTCTGGCGGCGGCTGGGTTACTCGCGGGGCCGTCGTTACTCGGCGGATCGTATCCGGGGAAGAAGAACGAGGAGTTCACGCTGGATCGCGCCGTGACGCCGGAATGGGCCGCTACCGGCTACAACAACTACTATGAGTTCGATCCCTATGCGAAGGAAGGCTTGGCCAATCTGACCAGCAAGTTCATGATCTCGCCGTGGATGATCTCCGTGCAAGGCCAGGTAAAGGAATCGAAACAGTACGACTTGGACGATCTGTTGAAGAAGTTCCAGTTCGAAGAGCGGCTATATCGCTTCCGTTGCGTCGAACGCTGGGCGATGGCGGTGCCGTGGACCGGATTCCCGTTGTCGGAACTGATCAAGATGGTGGAGCCGAAACCGGCGGCGAAGTACATCCGATTCGTCACCGCGAACCGGCCGAAAGAGATGCCGGGCATGGCGAAGGCGCCGTATCCGTGGCCGTATTTCGAAGGGTTGCGCATGGACGAAGCGATGAACCCTCTGACCATGGTGGTGACCGGACTCTATGGAAAGCCGCTGCCGAAGCAGAATGGCGCGCCGGTGCGGATTGTCGTGCCGTGGAAGTATGGGTACAAGAGCATCAAGTCGGTGGTGACGATGGACTTCACCTCGAACGAGCCGCCGACGTTTTGGAACCGGTTGATATCGAACGAGTACGGTTTCTATTCAAACGTGGAGCCGAAGAAAGCGCATCCGCGGTGGTCGCAGGCGCAGGAGCAGCTCATTCCGACGATGGAGCGACGGCCGACTTTGCAGTACAACGGGTATGAGAAGTATGTGGCGGGGATGTATAACGGGAAAGAGTTTTAGGGTTTCACCTCGACCCTGCTCAGGTCTTGGGAGTCGTGGATCGAACGAACGACTTTCAGCTGTTGCTCGACGACGCGATAGAGGATGAAGTGGCGCGGATTAGCCACCTTGCCCGTCTCCGTTCGAGGCCGATCCCTTGACGGGCTGAGGTGGTAGGTCCTCAATCCTGGTCCAATTTCTTCCCGTGCTTTCGAGCCGGGCCGAATGGCAATGATCGCCTGTTCGATAAGGACCTGGTCTCGAAGGTCCGCGTCTTGGTCGAGTTCGACAAATTCGATTCGCACTGCCCGCCCGATTTCCTTCAGTGCGTTCGGGGAGAATTCTACGTCCAACTTCTTGGCCTTAGTCCTGCCGGACACGGCGTGGGTCGTCTAACGCTGCGGCGCACATCTTCGCCGCGAAGGCCACTGTCTTCGTTGATCTTTGGGAGGACGTCACGAGCCCGAATCCGCCGAGTCTGCAGTATCGGTTCGGGCCGGACTTCCCGTTTCGGACACATGGGATCTCAAGCGGCTTTGTAGCCGCCCACGAGACTCACGCCGATCACCCGTGGACCGACGCTGAACAAGCACTACTCTCCCCCATCACCGTCACGCCAGCACGATAGAAGAAATAAAGCGAGTTGAGCTTCGGTGTCGCCGTCACCTACCGCCGCGCGGGCGGGGTCTTGATCGACGGATCCATATCCGCCAAATCAATGCGATAGCTCACCGTCGACTCAGTCGGGAAATTCGCCGGCACCTTCTGCGTGACCTTCCCCGTCGCGGCCCATTCGGTGCCGCGTTGCAGCGTCACAGTAAAACCAACACAGCTCAGCGCCGCGACGTCGTGACCCATCACCGTGTGAAAGATGCGGCCCTTGCCGAACGAGAGCGTCATCAACACAGGCTCATCGCGCCCAGTCCCTCGGTTGGCGGGGTCGGCGTAGGCGCTTGCGATTACGTTCATGTTCTTGCCGGGGCCGCGCAGCGTCATATACAACTCGTCGCCGGCGTGCATCCACGACTTGGGCAGGCCCTTGAGAATGGGATGTTCCGGCTGGCGGTTATCGACCTTATACGGCCACCGCGCGCCGTGTGCGCCAGCCTTGCCGGGCGACGGATCCGACGTCAGCTTGCCGTCCTTCAGGAACCAGAGCGCTCCGTGTTTTTCTGTCCGCCCGCGCCAGCCGCCGATGCCGATCATCTCATTGAATCCCTGCCACTCGGGGAACGCGTTGTTGGCCGCGTGGACAATCGAAACACCGCCGCCGTTCTTTACGTACGTCTCAAACGACGCACGAAGATCTGCCGGCCAATCAGGAGCGTCGTAGTTCAACACCACAACCTGATACTTCGCGAAGTCGGGCTTGAAGTTCGAAAAGTCGCCATCGGCTGTCGGCGCGGTCACAACATCAACTTTAAACACGCCGGTCTCTTCGAGCTGCTTCTTCAACACGGGCGTGACCAGCTTCCAGTTGTGATAAGCCCCGCCGCTCTGGCCGTCGAGCAGCATCACGCGAATCGGTTCGGCCGCGAACGCGACGGCCATGCTGAGGAAAAACGCGAGAGTTTTCATCACTCGCTATGGTAGCGAAAATGCAAATATGCCGCCGCCCGCGGGCATGACGATCATCTGCTTGCCGCCCGCTTCGAAGCTGATCGGATTCGACGACATCGTACCGCCGAGATTGATGCGCCACTTCTCGCGGCCATTCTCGGCGTCGAGCGCGAAGAAGTACGCCTCCATCTGCGTCTTCTCGCGATCGATCCATCCGCCGGTCGAACCGAACAGCAACTGGCCCGCGGTCGTCAACACGCCGGACCACGGCTTGGTGTGGAGTTTGTACTCCCACACGCGCTCGCCGTTCTT
>VFZQ01000453.1 GCA_016871135.1 Acidobacteriota bacterium
GCCGCCGCGCGGGCCGAGATCGCCGCGCTCGCCGAGGACCATTGCTTTCCGAGTCCCGACTGGGCCGAAGCGCTGATCGCGGCGCATCAATCGAATCACGCCGTGGTGGGCCCCGTTGTGCGCAACGCCAATCCGGCGACCTCGATCAGTTGGTGTGATTTCGTCATCGGGTACGGATTTTGGATGGAGCCGTCTCTTGCAGGCCCGCGGCCATTTCTACCTGGCCACAATAGTTGCTACAAAAAGAACATCTTACTGGGTTACGGCGACCGATTGCCCGAAATGATGGAATCGGAGACCGTCTTGCATTTCGATCTCGCCGCGCGCGGGCATTCGCTGTATCTCGAACCGAAAGCGCGCGTGGCGCACACCAACTTCGCTCTGGTCCGCTCCTGGTTTCCGGTGCAATATCACGCCGGAAGGGTTTTCGGCTCCGCACGCGCCGCTGCCTGGCCTTTGGCGAAGCGCCTGTTCTACGGTGCGGCGTCTCCGTTGATCCCTCTCGTCCGCCTGGCGCGCTGCCTGCGGGAACTGAGCGGACCAGGACGGCCCGCACAGTTGATTCCTCGGCTGTTCGTTCCACTTCTCGTCGGACTCGTCTTGGATGGTGTGGGCCAGATGGCGGGTTATCTATTCGGCGCCGGCGACGCAGTCAGAAACGTCGCATTCTATGAATTCAACCGTTTCGATCATGTGCCGGAAAGCGATCGCCGAGCGGCGGAAGCGAGTGCTCCAAAATGACCGTCGCCGTTGTTGTCGCCACCTACAATCGTCCTGCCCAATTGCGCCGGCTGCTCGAGTGTTTGGCGGCGCAGACGGCAAAAGCCGAAGTGATCGTGGTTGATGATGGCAGCGACGTCCCGCTCGACGAACTGGTTCGGCCGTTCCACTGCACTTTAATTCGGCAGGCGAACGCCGGGCCGGCGTCAGCGCGCAATCGCGGCGTCGCGGCGGCGAAGTCCGATTTCATTGCCTTTACCGACGACGACTGCGAACCAGAGCCGACTTGGTTGGAAAATTTGCTCGGACGGTTGCAGGCGCATCCCGCCTGCCTCGCCGGTGGACGGACCGTCAACGCGGCCGCCGGCAACGCCTATGCCGAGGCAAGTCAAATGATCGTCGACATGGCCTACGGTTTTTATCGCAATACGTTCTTCGCCTCAAACAATATGGCGATGTCGAGACGCGAATACCTGGAATGTGGCGGAATGGATGAGTCGTTCCGAGTAGCCAGCGAGGATCGTGAATTGTGCGATCGCTGGCGCAACCGAGGGGGAACCTTTCAATTTGTCGAAGACGCCGTGGTTGGACACCGCAACGCACAAGGGTTTGTCGGCTTCCTGCGCACGCACTTCAGCTACGGCCGGGGCGCCTTCCGGTTCCATCGCGCACGCCGCCGGCGCGGTTCAGCCGGCCTCCTGCCAGAATTGTGGTTTGTCACCGAATTCCGCGAATTGTACGGCAAGGCGAACGCTGGAGGAGCCCGTCTCGGCCACCTGCAATCGGCATGGCTGTTGGCACTCTGGCAAGTTGCCAATACGGCAGGCGCGCTTTACGAGCTATTCTGGATAGTCGCTTCGCGCGGCAAACGATGAGCAAACAACGGCTCGACTCCATCGATCTTCTACGCGGCCTTGTCATGATCGTCATGGTCCTCGACCACTTGCGCGATTTTTTTCACGCGGGATCGCAACAGTTCTCGCCCGAGGATTTGACCAAGACGGATGCCGTGTTGTTCTTCACCCGCTGGATCACGCATTTCTGCGCGCCGGTTTTCGTTCTGCTCGCGGGCGCCGGCATCTCGTTCTCAAGCCTGAGCCGCGACGGCAACCGTGCCGTATCTCGCTTTCTAATTACGCGGGGGCTGTGGTTGATCTTTCTCGAACTTACGGTTCTCAACTTTGCCTTTTCTTTCCGCGTGCCCTACGACATCCTGCTCTTGCAGGTGATCTGGGCGATTGGCTGGTCGATGATCGCGATGGCCGGGCTCATCTGGCTGCCGCGGCGCGTACTCGCAGTCCTTGCGATCGCAATGATCCTGCTGCACAACACGACTGACGGATTGCAGATCGCCTCGCCCGTTTGGGAATTCCTTCACGTCATGTCGTTCGGCAACTTCAGAGGCATGCCGGTATTGCTCGCTTATCCGCTGATTCCGTGGGTCGGCGTTATGGCCGCGGGCTTCTGTCTCGGCGATGTGATGCGTCTCGAGCCCGATCGCCGCCGCACGGCTCTTTTACGCATCGGCTCTGGGATGACGATGGCCTTCGTCGTCCTTCGCTTCTTGAATATCTACGGCGATCCCGGGCCATGGGATGGATCGAGTCTCCTGTCGTTCTTCCGTGCGACGAAGTACCCGCCGTCACTGATCTATCTGCTGATGACGCTCGGCCCGTCTCTCTTTCTGCTCGGCTGGATCGACCGCACGCGCGTGGCTGAGTTCCACCCTATGCGCGTATTCGGTCGCGTTCCGATGTTCTACTATCTTTTGCACTTCTATCTCGTTCATGCGCTGGCGGTCGTGCTCGCGGGGTTGCGTTACGGCGACTGGACGCTCCTCCTGCGCATGCCTCCCGCGATAACGGGCGAATTTCCGCCTGGGTTCCCGCAAGACTACGGCTACAGCCTTGGAATGACGTATCTCATCTGGGCGGCCTTGGTTGTGGCGTTGTATCCGCCCTGCCGTTGGTACATGCAATTCAAGCAACGCAGTCGAGCGGCGTGGACCGGCTATCTGTAAATCAGAATCGCCAGTCCATTCCGACCAAGGGAAACGCGCCTTGCTGCTCTTCGAACTTCGAAACGTTGGTGTTCCGATTCCAGCTCTGGCCAGCGATGTTCCTTCGATTTGCGATGTTCTGCGCGCCGGCAAAAACCAGAAATGGCTTGCCGCGAACCGTGAACATCCGATCCACACGTAGATCCAATCGTGCGTAGGCCGGCAGGCGGAGTGCGTTGACGCGGCTGAGGTCGAACACCGCGCGATTCAGTTGCCGCGAGGCCGCTTCGTCAAATGGGGTGAACGGCCTGCCCGATAGGTACGAACCTCGTAGCGACAACTCCCATTTGGCGTTAAACCTGTAGCCGCCGACTGCGTTGACGACGCGCGGATAGTCAAACGTCGAAGGCCGTAGCACCCCGTCCAAACCTCCTTGGCGGCTTCGCATCAGCGCGAAATTGGCTTGGCCAAACCACTTGTCGGTGAACTTCTTTTCGACGAAGAACTCCAGTCCCCGAGCGCGGCCGCGCCCCGCGCTGGTCAGCGGGAAGACGATATCGCGAACTGCAAACGTATCCCCGACATTCGCCAGCGACAGCGCTGGAAACTGAGACGAGACGGGGTAGTCCTTGTAAGCTTTCGTGTACGCTTCAACCGTGAATCGAAGCGTCGGACTGAGAACGTAGCTCATGCCCGCGACCCAGTGATCGGCGCGGAAGACCGTGAGATCGCGATTCTGCGCGAATGCCGAAAGGAAGAGAAACAGCGGTTGCTGAAAGTATTGCCCATAGGAAAGGCGAAGACTCGCCTTTTCGGTCAGTCGATAACTTATGCCCGCGCGCGGACTGAAACGGGTCCGCGACACATAGCGGTAGTTGTCCATTCGGCCGCCGACAGTCAGGCTGAGGCGGCGTCCGATGTTGCGGGTGTTCTGCAAATATGCGCCGGGCTGAAAGGCTAGAAACGATTGCTCGATGCGGAAGGGGTTCAAATCGTTGACTCGCGAATAGGGGCTGTTCTGCCCAAAGGGCGATGCCGTGTCATAGTTAATGCGGAAGATCTTGTAACTGCCGCCGGCTTGCAGTTTCTCGATAACCGGCAAGTAGGCGGTGTAGTCGTACTTGATCGTGGTCTCCCCCTCGCGGGAGTTATCCCTATACACAAGAGGGGACGCTGCTATCAGTTGGTCAACCGGCCTCGAGAAATCGCGTGGCCCATTACGAAGCAGATCGCGCACGGCCGTTCCGACTTTCGCCTCGGAATGTGTGATGCCCAGCAGTCCGACGGCCCGCTCTCCCATCAGTCGCTGCCAATTTAGCCCGTTCGCCGAGCGCCAGCCGTCGTAACGAATGTCCAAGCCGCTGGCGCCGGTGTCGTCCTTCGTATCTTGTTGCCTGGCGCCCAGGCGGATCGAGTCCGAACCGGTAACCGTGACTCCCCAGATTCGGTCACGCGGTGTCAGATCGTAGGTTGCCTTCGCGTTGAGCGTATAGAGAACCGGCACGCCGCCGAAACCAATGTCGTCGGTGAACGCATCCAAGAAGGAACGCCGCGTTGATATGATCCACGAGCCGCGGCCCTTGCGAATCGGGCCTTCGAGGATAGTTCCGCCGCCTGCGAACCCAACCGTGACGCGCCCGCTGAACGCCTCGCGCGAACCCTCGCGCTGCGCCACTTGCAGCACGCTCGAGGTCCGGTTGATGAATGGCGACGGATAGCCACCGCTCAGGAAAGTGACATCCTGTAGCAGTTCCGCATCTAACAGACTGACGGTGCCGCCCGCGGACGCGAAGTTCGCGAACGCATTGATGTTGGGTATTTCGATGTTGTCGACGACAAAGAGATTTTCCAGGGGACTTCCTCCGCGCACGATGATGTCGTTACGGAAGTCGTTTGAGCCGATGACTACGCCGGGCAGCGTCTGCACATAGCGGGCGACGTCTTGGAGCGATCCGGCAATCTTGGAGACCTCGCGCCGCTGAATCAAGAACCCCGAGTTTTTGATCTCCTCCGGCGCGACGAAAACGGAGTCATTCACCGTGACGGTCTCGGTGACCGCGCGAAGCTCGGCCAACACAATTTCGACGCCCGCATCCAGGCCGGCCCGCACTTCCGCCCGGATGTTCTTGAGCGCGGGTTGACCGGCGACCGTGACCGACAGCAGAGCAAGGCCCGCCCTGATTTCGGGAATCCGAAACGTCCCATCCGCGCCAGTTACCGCGCATCGATTCGTGTCTTGCACGCATACTTGCGCGCTTGGGGCGGGTTGACCAGCATCCCCTTTGACTACGCCGCTAATCGAACCGGTGGCGGTTGTATCTTGCGCCCACGCCGCAGGCAAACAACAAAACAGGAAAAGCGCACGAGTACACAGCATCTTTCAAACGGGATGCCG
>VFZQ01000454.1 GCA_016871135.1 Acidobacteriota bacterium
ATTTATTATGCCGATGACTCGCTGGCGCGAGCGCGAAGCCGTGTCCATCGAGAACGGTTCGTTGCGCCTGACCGCCCTGCGTTCGGGCGGTCACATCGCCGAAATTTTTCACAAGGGCGCCGGAGTCAATCCGTTGTGGGTTCCGCCGTGGCCGACAACGGACCACCCCATTTACAAAGGCTCGGGCGATTTCGAAGCGCCATTGTTGGCGGGGATTCACGGGCACAATCTGTGCCTCGATCTGTTTGGCGCGCCTTCGCCCGAAGAGGCCGCGGTGGGATTGACGGTGCACGGCGAGGGTTCGGCGGCGCGGTATGACATCGTCGAAATCGGTGGCGCTCTAACGATGTCGGTGGAGTTGCCGTTGCACGGTATGCGATTTTCGCGTGTGCTGAGCTTGGACGGCGAGATCGTACGCTTTCGCGAGACGGTCGAGAACCTCACCGCCACCGACCGGCCGATTGCCTACACACAACACGTTACGCTCGGGCCGCCATTTCTGGAAAAAGGCGCAACGGAGTTCGCCGCACCCGCGACGCGCGCACACACCTATCCTTCGGACTTCGCCGGACCGAACGGCAACCTGACCATCAATGCGCCATTCGACTGGCCAAACGCGCCCCGCCGCGATGGACGCGGAGTCGTGGATATGCGGCGAATGGCGAATGTTGAACGGTCGGCTGCGTACACGGCGCAATTGATGGACCCGCATCGCGAGCGCGCTTGGTTTGCGGCGTGGTCGCCGCGTTACGGACTCGTGTTCGGCTATGAGTGGAATCGCACCGACTACCCATGGCTCGGTATTTGGGAAGAAAACAACAGCCGCACACATGCGCCTTGGAACGGGCGAACGCTCGCGCGCGGAATGGAGTTCGGCGCGTCGCCGTTTCCGGAGACGCGGCGCGCAATGATTGAGCGGCGCGAGTTGTTCGGAACGCCGGCCTTCCGCTGGCTGCCCGCGAGGGCTAAGATTGTGTGCGAGTATTCGGCGTTTGCGCGGAAGGCCGCGCGGATGCCCGAGGAGTATCGATGAAGCTTCTGTTAATGATAGCCGCGATGAGCGCGATGGCGCAGCCGGTGGTAATTCGTGCCGCCCGTTTGTTCGACGGGCGATCCGACACGCTGCAATCGCCGGGCGTGGTTGTGGTTGATGGCGGGAAGATCCTAAGCGTTGGCGGCGTGGAGCCGTTCGGCCTGCGCGTGATCGACCTCGGCGATGCGACACTCATGCCGGGCTTCATGGATGCTCATGTGCATCTCGGTTTTCAGTTCGGCATGGACCGGCGCCAGGAGATCATCGACGAACAGGCGCGCACGCCAGCCGAGATCGCGCTGCGAGCGCAGAAGTATTTGCGCGCCACGCTTCACGCGGGATTTACGACGGTGCGGAACCTGGGCGATTCGAACGGTGTGGATACCGCGATGCGCAACGCGATCAACGCGGGCGAGATAGAAGGCCCGCGGATCTTAAGCGCAGGCAAGTCCCTGAGCGCGCTCGGCGGACACTGCGATTTCACGAATGGGCTGCGACCGGGATTTCTTGGACACGAACCGGACTGGCGTGATGGCATCGTGCAATCGACCGAGACGGGCCGGCAGGCGGTTCGCTACAACGTCAAATACGGAGCGGACTTGATCAAGATCTGTGCGACTGGCGGCGTGTTGAGTTTGAACAACGACGTCGAATCGGCGCAGTTGACGCAGGCCGAGCTCGACGCAATTATCGACGAGGCGCATGCGAAAGGGAAGAAGGTCGCCGCGCACGCTCACGGCGCGACGGGTGCGAAACGCGCGGTGCGCGCTGGGATCGACTCGATCGAACACGGCAGCTTCCTGGACGATGAAGTGCTGACACTGATGAAACAGAAAGGCACGTTTTACGTTCCAACCCTACACGCCTTGTGGAGTCTGAAGGAGGCGGAAAAGAAGGGATCGGTAATGGATCCTCGAACGAAGGTGAAGATGAACGCGGCGGACCGGCGAATCCACGAGACGTTTCGCAGCGCCGTTGCCCGTGGAATCCGTATTGCCTATGGTACCGACGCGGGCGTCGGCGTGCATGGAACAAATGCGGAGGAATTCGTCCTGATGGTTCAGTTGGGAATGAAGCCGATTGATGCGTTGAAGTCGGCGACGTCGGTGGACGCGGAGTTGTTCGGCATCGCCGATCAGGTGGGTACACTGGAGGCGGGGAAGATCGCGGATATCATTGCGATCCCGGGAAACCCGGTCTCCGATATCGCTAAGACGCGCGAAGTTTTCTTTGTGATGAAGGACGGGCGCGTCGTCAAGAATCGACCGAAGGTAAACTAGAGGTAGATATGACAGTACTTGCACTTACGTTGACCGGCGCGCTTCTCTTTCTCGCCGGATGCTCAGAAGCGCCCAAGCCGGCCGCGAAGAAGAAGGAAGAGAAAGAACCGCCGAAGCCTCTTACCGGCAAGAATGCGTTCTACAAAATGTATGTGGCTGCGCGGAGCTGGGCGCCGGACGCGCAGATTCTGAAGATCAACAGCATGCATTTGGAAGAGTTAAAGGCGGAGCCGGGCCAAGCCGCGGCGTGGCAGGTGGTTCTGGGCTCGCCCTCGAAGTTGAAAAGAAAGTCGTACACGTGGTCGGCGGTGGAATCGGCGGGCAACCTGCATGAGGGTGTGTTTCCAGGTCTGGAAGAAGATTGGGATGGACGCGGCAAACCGATTCTGATCGCGGCGCTGAAGACCGATACGAACGAAGCCTATAAGGTCGCTTTGGAAAAGTCCGCGGACTATGTCAAAAAGAATCCAGGGCAACTGGTCAACTTCCAGTTCGAGAAAACCGACAAGCATCCGAATCCGTCATGGCGCGTGTTTTGGGGCGACTCGGTGGGCACGGCGAGGCAGTCGGTGTTTGTCGACGCGACGCTTGGCACATATCAGGAAACGCGGCACTAGGCCATGACGGTCAGTGCCGCCGAAGTATACGCCGCCGCGGAGCGGATTCGCGGGTTGGTGAAGCGTACCCCCGTGGTGCGCTCCGATGTCGACGGGCGCGCCTTGTTTCTGAAGTGCGAGAACTTGCAACACTCCGGTTCCTTCAAATTGCGCGGCGGAACAAACTGGCTGCAATCGTTGGACGAAGCGGCGCTCGCGCGCGGTGTCATGTGCTTTTCCTCGGGGAATCACGCTGCTGGTGTTGCCGCGGCCGCGGCGAGTGCCGGAGCGAAGGCACGCGTCGTAATGCCGAAAGACGCGCCGAACGTTAAAGTCGACAACACGAGGTCATTCGGCGCGGAGATCATCTTTTTCGATCGCTTCACCGAAGACCGCGAGGCGATCTGCCGCGCGATTGCGGCGGAGACCGGCGCGACGGTCATTCCGCCGTTCGATCACGCGCTTACGATCGCGGGGCAGGGCACTGCGGCGCTGGAGCTTCTCGAAGAGGTGCCGGACTTGGACGCGGTCATCGCGCCGATAGGCGGCGGCGGATTGTTGGCGGGGACCTGTCTAGTTGTTCGTGATCGCGCACCATCGGTCCGTTTGTTCGGCGCGGAGCCCGAGCTTGGCAATGACACCTGGCTTTCGCTGCAAGCCGGCGAGCGGATGCAGATACCGCCGTCGGAGACAATCGCGGACGGACTGCGTTCGCCGATGCCGGGCGCGTTGACTTTCCCAGTCCTGCAATCGCACTTGGAATCGATCGCGCTAGTGAGCGAAGACCAGATACGCGCGGCCGTGCGGTGGCTTACTTTAAAGGTGCACCTTGTCGTCGAACCGAGCGGCGCGGTGTCGGTTGCCGCTGCGCTGGCGAAGTTGCCCGCGGACGTGAAGCGCGTGGGCGTGATTGTCTCGGGCGGAAATATGGAAGCGGCTCAGTTGGCTGAGATCGTCGCGGTTTAGTTCTCCAAGATCTCGACGAGTTCCAGAATCGCTTTGCGCGCCGGTTTCATGAGTGGCAAATTGCCTAGCTTGATCAGCGCCACCACCATCCGTAAGCTTGATTGCAGCAGCTGGTCCGTGCGCGTCTGATTTTTTGAACCGTCGTACATCCAGAACAAAATTAGACCCATTTGATACATCCACAGAATCTTGGCCATGTGTGGTTTCAGGTCGTCCGCGATGCGTGTGCCGGTTTCATCGAGAGCGCGTTGAAAGTGCGCGAACTCGGTTTCGCGGATGGCGCGCGAGGGTTCGCCGAACGGCGATAGAGGGCTCGACGGATTGGCGGCATGGCCCATCAACGCACCGAGAAAATTGCGGTTTGGCGCGAAGTAGCGGAGCTTGGCTTCCACGAGCGCCTGCAATCGCGCGTCAAGCTTCTTGCCTTTTTGCGCCGCTTCGAGGAGCGGGCCAAGGTCGCGGTTCGCGCGATCGTAGAACGCCAGCACGATTGCATCTTTCGACTGGAAGTAGTAATAGGCCAGGCCCGTCGCGACGCCCGCCTTCGCGGCAATCTCTCGCATACTCGTTTCGGCGTAACCGTGTTCACGGAACAACTCCAGCGCGGTTTCCAAAATCTTCTCGCGTGTCTCTTCGCCCTTCACAGCGCACACTCCTGGACCGGCACGTTGCGTAGCCTCGCGGCGATATCCTCGTCCGTCTTCAAGCCAAGCCATTGTGACAGCAGGCCGCGGTTGTCCGAAAGCGTGGCAAACGCCTGGCGCGCGAAGGGAAGCAAAGATGGCTTGCCGAGCTTGTAGGACAGATCGCGGAATTCGTCGAGCGCCCAAATCACCATCAGCCAGGCTGAATCGCCGCGCCACATCTCGCCGGTGTCGGCGGTGACGACCAAGTCGTCGACGCCTTCGGACTTCGGCAGACAAAGTACCGGCAGCAACTGCCGCTGCCCGGCGAGCCACCGCACGATCGACGTGCAGAGGCCGCAGCGCGTGTCGTAGTAGACGTTTAGCCGGGTCATCGAGGCTGCACCTGCGGGTGAAGATAACCGCTGGGCGGAATCGGCGGCGGCGCATCGGGTCGGCGGTCCAACGCGCGGCGGCGCATGCGACTGAATATGAAAATGTTGAGGAAGTGCATGATGCCGAGCACGATCAAGACCGTGCCGATCTCGTCGCTCAGCAATTCCATCAAGACCCGTCCGGTGTTGACCTCCTGGTAGGTCCGCAAGGTGGCGACGAT
>VFZQ01000455.1 GCA_016871135.1 Acidobacteriota bacterium
TCGCTCGGGCCATCGCAGATTGACGAGCACGGGAATGTTGGCGCCCTTCAGAGAGCCGGCCGCGCGCCAAGCCTCGGTCGCGCCGTAGAGAATAAACGGCGTCTTGAGTTCCTTGCCGAACCGCAACATGCGGTCGACCTCGACCTTGCGCGAGGCCGGCAACAAAATTCTCGGCGCTTCCAAAACACCTTCGAGCGCGCGGTCGTAGGCGGGCCGCTGCAGGCCGCGCGGGTTTTGCGCGTACATGGCCTTGGCTTGCTTGTAGTGCTCGGCGTCGAGATAGATCTGCCGGACGTAGGCGATGGAACCCATCAGCGAGCCGGGGAACGCGTTAAAGTTGCGCGAGGAAACCGAGATATACAAACCGGCCGGCGAACTGACGACCATGTCGCCGGCGCGCTCGCCCGCCAGATTCACGGCCGATCCCTGGCCCGCAAAGATGCCGCTTGTTGGGAACACGATCGCCGTCGTGAAGCCCGCGTTGCGTGCCGATACGATCGAGCGGTCGGCAGGCTGCACCAGGTCGGCGGCCTTCACCCAACTCGTGTTCGACGGGCGATCCTCGGGACCGCCGTCGTCGAGAAACTGGATGTTCGGCGTGCTGTTTTCGCCCGCCGATGGCGGCGCGCCGGAGGGCCGGCCCCCGCCACCTCCGCCGCCGCGCCCGGTTGGGTCCGGCACCGCCGAGGCCAATCCCCACTTGCTCAGCGAGTCGATAAGGCCGGGATAGACGTGCAGGCCTTTGCCGTCGATTACCCAGGCGTCGGCGGGTACGTTTATCGAAGCGCCGACGGCTTCTATCAGACCGTTGCGGACGACCAGCGTGCCATTCTCAATCGCTGGGCCCGAGGCCGGATGAATCGTCGCGTTGCGCACGGCGACGACATTCGACTGCGCCCACGCCGCAACCGCGAACAGGAACGGGAGATATCGACTCATCGTTACAGTCTAAGCCAAGTACGGATGGGTTGTAGCGTCTGCCCAAGCCAGGTCCGGGCGTACGATTCATCGCCAACAAAACCCAGCCGTGCCGGCGCGTGGCCGGGCATGTAAGCGGTGCCGAACAACCAGTCCCACACGCTGAGCGTCACGCCGAAGTTGCGGTTGATCGGGCCGGCGTCCGCATGAACGTGATGCCACAGGTGCATTTCCGGTGAGTTGAAGATGTACCGTAACCTACCCACGGGAATCTCGATGCTGGTATGCGCGAAGTGGCCCATTGCCGTGTTCCAAACGCCGTAGGCGAACAGCGCTTCGCCCGAGAAGCCGAGCAGTCCGAGCGGAGCGTACAGCAGGGATCGATAGACAGCGATCTCGAAGACATGGAACCGCCAGTTGGCGAGCCAGTCCAGTTCGGCGCTCGAATGATGGACCTTGTGGATCTCCCAGAGCACCGGCACGCGGTGCAATAGGTTATGGATTCACCACTGGAAAAAGTCCTGCGCTGGAATCAACAGCGCCATCTGTTGCCAGAACGCCCAGCCCGAAGCCCAGTGGGTATTCCAATCGGGAATGTGGTCGGTGATGTACATACCGACCAGCAGTCCCCAGGCGTGGGAGTTAACGAAGATATGAATGAGGTCGGTCAGCCAGTCGCGACGATGCTGTTTCGACCAGATGCGTTCGACGACTACGAACAGCGCGCTACATCCGATTAGCCAAGCCGGGTAGCTCATGCCCAGCCGGCGGACTTCGCGGCGGTGCGCAGTGCTTCGAGGTCCTTCTTCATCGCCTCCATGACTTGCGCCTTCGTCCACGAAATTTTCGTCGCGCCTTTGTCCGCGCCGCCCATGTCGTATTCGTAGTGGATCTGCGCCGGCCCTTTGAATCCGCCGGCGCGAGCCATCTTCAAGTACTCAACGGTCTGCACCATGCCGTCGCCGATCGGCTGCCATTCAACGCGCCATCGACCGCTGGAGCCCTTGCTCCATCTGAAGTCCTTCAACGCGATGCCTCCGGTGTGCGGCATCGCCAACTTCGCGGAATGGAGCCATCCGCCGAGACCGCCTTCAATCGTCGCGTGCGCGATATCGAAGTTGAAGCTGACATGGCGTTTGTCTTGATCCTTGAGCAGCATCCACAGATCCCACTGCGACGCGCCGACGCGGCCGGCGCCCGAGTGGGTGTGATACATGGCGCACATGCCGATCTCTTTGTTGAACGCCGCCAGGTCCTTGATGCGCGGCGCGAGCGCCTTCAACTGTTCGGGCAACGGCACGCCATCCTTGTATTTGTAGCCGTCCCATCGATAGTGCTTCACGCCGAGCTGCGCGGCCGTACGGAGAACTTTTTCGGCGTAGGAGGTCGTCATGTCGGTGATGTCGGTTGTGATCATCGTCAGGGCGACGCCGGCTTTGCGGATCGCTTCGGCCGCGGCGGGCAAGCCGTCGGCGACGCGCTCAGGCGTGACGTGGCCGTTTTTGCGAACCGTGAGATCGATCCCTTCAAAGCCGATCTCCTTGGCGGCGGAGGCCATTTCCGCCCAGCCGAGAAATTGCAGGTGTTTCGAGAACACGCAAAATTCCATCCGGGGCGGTTGCGCCGTAAGCGCCGGCGCCGCCAGCATCGCCAAGATGTCCCTGCGCAGGACCGAATTGCTTGATACCATCCCATAACGCTACCATGCCCGAAACTCCCGACGGATTCCTTCGCTTTGAATGCCAGCGCGGCTGCGTGAAGTGTTGCGAACGCGAGGGCTACGTTTACTTCACCGAGGCCGATCTTCGCAACGCCGCGGAGCATCTGAAGATGACGGCCAAGGCGTTCGAGAAAAAGTACATCTACCGAACGCGCCACCAGAGGCGGCTGCGGAAACTCGGCAAGCAGCAGTGTGTATTTCTGACTCCCGAGGGGTGTTCGATTCACGACGTGAAGCCGACGCAATGCCGGCTGTTTCCGTTTTGGCCGACGCTGGTCGCTTCGACGCGCGAGTGGAACTCGACGGCGAAGTGGTGCCCCGGTATCGGCCAGGGTCCGCTGATTCAAATCGGCAGCGCAATGGAAGCGGCCGATGAGATGCATGAGGCGTATCCGACGTTTTTTTGAGCGCGCCTGATGGGCTTCAGTCCCCGAGCAAATGCGCCGCCACGACCCGGCGATGCGGGGCGCGGCGGTGCTCGAAGACATAGATGCCCTGCCACGTACCGAGCGACATGCGGCCATTGATGACCGGAATCGACAACTGCGTGGCCGTCAGCGCGGCGCGGATGTGCGCGGGCATGTCGTCGGGGCCTTCGAGCGTATGCCGAAAGTTCGGATCGTTCTCCTTCACCAGCCGGCCGAACCAGTCGTTTAGATCGGCGATCACATCGGGATCGGCGTTCTCCTGCACCGTTAGTGACGCGGAAGTGTGGCGGATGAAAAGCGTCACCAGGCCGGTGTTGAAAGCCTGGGCGCATACCCAACGCTCGATTTCGTCCGTGATCTCAAAAAGCCCTTTGCCGCGCGTGGCGACCTGGAACGACGTAACCGCCTGCTTCACTATTCCACGGTAACCGACTTGGCCAAATTCCGAGGCTGATCAACGTCGCAGCCACGCCGAACCGCGATGTGATAGGCCAGCAGTTGCAGCGGGATAATTTCAAGAAGCGGCAACAGCAGTTCCGAGGTCACCGGCACTTCGATCGCGTAGCTGCACATCTTGCGGGCGTCCTCATCGCCTTCGTTGATGATGCCGATGACGATGCCCTCGCGAGCCTTCACTTCCTGAATGTTCGACAGCGTCTTCTCGTAGCGCACGCGGCTCGACGGATCGGCCGGGTCGTACGCCGCCAGCACCACCACCGGGAGCTTCTCATCGATCAGCGCGTTCGGACCGTGTTTCATCTCGCCGGCCGGATAGCCCTCGGCGTGAATGTAGGAGATCTCCTTCAGCTTCAACGCGCCTTCCAGCGCGATCGGGAAATGGACACCACGGCCCAAATATAGAAAATCGGTGGCGCGGAACAGCGCGCGGGCGATCTCTTCGTAGCGGACATCGCTGGCCAATACATGTTCCAATTTGCCCGGCAGCCGGACCAATTCCGCGACCAGAGCCCGCGACTGTTCATCGCCCAACACGCCCCTTTGCTGGCCGAGATACATCGCCAGCACAAACAGCGCCGTCACCTGCGAGGTGAACGCTTTCGTCGAAGCGACGCCGATTTCGGGGCCTGCGTGGGTGAGGATCGTTCCCGAGGCTTCGCGCGGAATCATCGAGCCAATGACGTTGCAGATGGCCAGGGTCTTGGAACCTTTCTGCTTGGCCTCGCGCTGCGCGGCGATCGTGTCGGCGGTCTCGCCCGATTGCGAAATCACGACGGTGAGCGTCCTGGAATCGACGATTGGATCGCGATACCGGAACTCGCTGCCGTAGTCGACCTCGACCGGAATGCGCGCCAGCCGTTCGATCATGAACTTGCCTGTGAGTCCGGCGTGCCAACTGGTTCCGCACGCGACGATGCGGATCTGATTGAACTGCGCGAACTCTTCGGGCGTTATCGACATCTCTTCCAGGAACACCCGGCCCGACTCCTGCCCGATCCGGCCAAGCAGCGTGTCGCGCACCGCGCGCGGCTGCTCATAGATCTCCTTCAGCATGAAGTGCTTGTAGCCGCCCTTTTCCGCCAGGATCGGATCCCAGAGAATGTGGGTGACTTGCCGTTTGATCGGCGCGCCGTCGAAATCGGTCAGCTTGACGCCATCGGCAGAGACTACCGCCAGATCGCCGTCATCCAGGAAAAACATGTCGCGCGTATGGCTAAGAATGGCGGGTACATCGGAGGCGACAAAGTATTCGTTCTCGCCTAGCCCAATGACAACCGGCGGCCCGCAGCGCGCCGCGATAATCTTGCCCGGATCGGTAGACGCCATGATCGCCAGCGCGAAGACGCCGTTGATTCGTTTGACCGTCCGCCGCACAGCGTCTTCAAACGCAATGCCGCTATCGATATCGGCTTCGATGAGATGCGCGACGACTTCGGTATCGGTCTCGGTGACAAACTGGTGGCCCAGCGCCTCCATCTCCCGGCGCAGCTCCAAGTAGTTCTCGACGATCCCGTTGTGGACGAGCACGACATTCTTCTTAGGCCCGGTATGCGGGTGCGCGTTCTCTTCGGTGGGACGGCCGTGCGTC
>VFZQ01000456.1 GCA_016871135.1 Acidobacteriota bacterium
ACCTACCCGGCCGAATACGCGCACGCGCTCGGCGGCGTCACCAGCTTCACGATGAAGAGCGGTACGAACCAACTGCACGGCACGGCGTTCGAGTTCGTCCGCAATGAAAAGTTCGACGCGCGCGGCTTCTTCCCGGCAACGCGCCCGCCGGCCAAACAGAACGAATTCGGCGGCACGCTTGGCGGACCCGTTGTGCTGCCCAAGATTTACAACGGCAAGGACAAGACGTTCTGGTTCTTCTCCTTTGACCAATTCTATCGCCGGGGTGGCGCGCTTGGTGGCCTGAACACACTGCCCACCACGCGTATGGCGCGCGGCGACTTCGGCGAAACCGGCCGTGCGATCTACGATCCCGCTTCGTCGGCCAATGCCGCGCAACGGACAATCTTCCCCAACGCAACGATCCCTGCCAGCCGCTTCAGCGAAATATCGAAAAAGATGCTGCCGTTCCTCCCGGCGCCCGAGTTGCCGGGCATCGTGAACAACTCGGTCGCGCCGCTCGGCAGTCCGACCGCTGACGAACGCACCGCCGGCTTCAAGATGGATCACATCGTCTCCTCGAAGCATCGCTTGAGTGGCATGTACAACGACACCTATCGGCCGTCGATTAAAAGCCCTGGCCCGTCGCGCTTGCTGCCCATCGGCGGCATCAAGGAAACCGGCCTGCTGAACTACAACCTGCAGAAGGTCCGAACCAACGTACTGCACGTCAACATCGATTCGAACCTCTCGCCCACGACGATCAACCACATCGGCCTCGGCTACTCGCGCTTCCGCAATCCGAACTTCAGCCTCGGCCTCGACCAAGGATGGGTGCAACCGAACGGCGGAAAGCTCGGCCTGCGTGGCTTGCAGTACGATCTGTTCCCCACGGTTCTCTTCGATACCGAAGGCTACACGCGTTTCGGCGACGACATTGCCAGCGACAACTACTTCCACACTTTCACCGCGCTCGACACCGTGACCATGATTCGCGGCAATCACACCTTCAAGTTCGGCGGCGAGATACAGCGCCACCGCGACAACTATCGGAACTTCGGCAACGGCGGCGGCACGTTCCGATACCGGCGTGAGACGACCGGGTTGCTGGGCGGGACCGGCGTCAGCGGCGATGCGTTCGCCAGCTTCTTGCTCGGCCAGCCCTACAACGGCAACGCGCTCTTCCGTGACTCGATTCCCGGCGGCCGCTACACCGTCTACGGCTTCTTCATCGATGACACGTGGAAGATCTCGCAGAAGTTGACGATGACCTACGGCTTCCGTTGGGAGCCGGTCACGCCCCACAGCGATCCCCTCGGCCGCATCAGCTTCATGGACATCACGCTGCGCAACGACGCGGCCGGTGGACTTCCCGGCGCGATGCGTTTCGGTGGCAGCCCAGGCAACGGCAATCGTTTCCTGTCGCAGTTGTGGAATAACTACGCGCCGCGCCTGGGCTTTGCGTATCGCCTCAACAACAGGACGGTGATTCGCGCGGGCGCGGGCATCTTCAACTCGAACTACATCAATCAGGGCCTCGGCCTGCCGGCCTTCGGCTACTCGCAGACGACGGCGTTTGTCTCGGCCGATAACTTCACGCCGGCCTTTGCCTGGGACGGCGGCTTCCCGCAGAACTTCCGCCGGCCTCCGGTGAAGGAAGCGACGGCCGCCAACGGCCAGGGCGCGACGATGGTGTTGCCCAAGAACTATAAATTGCCTTACAAAGTGCAGTGGAACTTTGCCGTCGAACAGCAGTTCGCCAGTGATTTGTCGATGAGCTTCTCCTACGTCGCCAACGCGGGACGGCATCTCTACGACACACAGCAACACAATCAGTTGTCGCCCGAGGCTTCGAATCTCCCGCCGTCGCTGTTGACGTCGAACATCAACTCCGATGCAGCGCGCGCGGCGGGCATCCGCGAACCGTTCGCGGGCTTCTCGCAGTTGTTTGGCGCCGCGGCGCGAGTTAATCAGGCCCTGCGCGCGTTTCCGCAGTACTTGGGTGTCGGCCAGTACGGTTCGACAGTTGGAAACTCAAGCTACCACTCGTTCCAATTCAAGCTCGATAAACGCTACGCGCGAGGGTTGACCGGCACCGTCGCTTACACGTGGTCGAAGTTCCTCACTGACGCTGCGATGTTCGACGGCAACCCCGGACAGCAGAGCGCGCTCAAGCGCGAGAAGTCCTATCATCCTTCCGACTATCCGCAGGTTCTGACCTTCTCACTCGTCTACGACTTGCCGGTCGGCAAGGGCCTGAAGTGGGACCTCCACAACGGCCTCGCCAACGGCTTGCTCGGCGGCTGGCAACTGGGCACGGTCAACACCTATTCCACCGGCGGACGGCTCTATGTCAGCACGTCGAACACGCTGCCTTTCTTCAACCTCGGCCTGCGGCCCGACTTGGTGAGTGGTGACATCCGGTCCAATATTTCGATGGGTGAATACGACCCGAACAATTCCGCGAAGTGGACCTACATTAACCGGTCGGCATTTGCAAACCCGGCGCCGGGCCGCTACGGCAGCGCGCCGCGCGCTCTCGAAGTACGTGGACCGGGCCGCCTCGACGAATCGTTCGCCTTCTTCAAGAACACGAACATCGGTGAGCGCGTCAAGACGCAGTTCCGCGTCGAAATGCAGAACCCGCTGAATCGGGTCGTGTTTGGCAATCCGATCACCGACTACACCAGCGCCGCCTTCGGCCGGATCAACTCAACCCAAATCGGGCCGAGGAACATTCAGCTCGGTATGAAGCTGACGTTCTGATCGGGTATGTCTCAATCCTCCGCGGTTCCCATGTCCGACAGGGGAGCCGCGGAGTGTTAGACTACACTCCACTATGTCTGTACTCAAGAAAGCCGCCGCGGTCATCGCGGGCTTTGTTGTCGCCAGCATCGTCATGATGATCATTGAGTTCATCAACGGTCGCGTGCTCTACCCGGACCTGGCCAAGGCCGCCGAAGGTGTCACCGACCCCGAAGTGATTCGGGGAATCATGGCGCGAGCTCCGGTCGGCGCGTTTCTGGTCGTCCTGCTTGGCTGGCTGTTGGGCGGTCTCGCTGGCGGCTGGTCGGCGACGCGAATCGCCGGCGACGGCAGCCTGCGCTGCGGTGTGATACTTGGCGCGCTCCTCACGCTGGCTGGTGTTGCGAATAATCTCATGCTGCCGCCGCCGCTGTGGTTCTGGGTGGCCAGCCTGGCCGTTCTGTTCCCCTCCGCATACTTCGGCGCGAGGTTGGCGAAATGAACAGCAAGTCGAAGGCCCGCCGCGCGCTGTTGTTGGGCGCTGCCGGTGCGATGCAGGCGCAAACGCCGGTCAAGAAGAAGATTGTCGGCGGCCCCGTCCGCTCCGGAAATCTGCTGTTTCTGAGCGGCATCGGCGGATGGTATCCCGAACGCCGCCCCAAGCCCGGCGGCATTAAAGAGCAAACGGCCGATGCGCTCACGATCATGAAAGAGTCGCTGGCGAAAGCCGGCTCCTCGATGGAGAACGTCCTTAAAGTGCAAGTCGCGCTCGTCGATCCCGAGAAGAACTGGGATCCGATGAACGACGTCTACAACACGTTCTTCGTGAAGGACCGCCCGGCGCGATCATACTTCGGTACGACCGGATTCCGCCGCGCCGGTCAGTTGCTCCAAATCGACTGCATCGCCTACGTCGACTGACCGGCTACTTGAAATTCGAGTACGGCCCCGCGTCGCGCCAGTGTGTCACGCCAAGGCCTTCGGCATCCCAAACGACGGCGCCGTTGCGCAATGTCATCACACAGCGAACCTCGCGATCGGCGATGTGTTTCTCGCGCCCCGCGTCGAGCAGCCCAAAGTTCCCGGCGCGGGTTTCGAGCACCGCAATGTCGGCGCCGCCGCCTTCTTCGAGCGATCCCAGATCGCTCCGGCGCAGTGCCCGCGCGGGCGCGCTCGTCGCGCGTTCGATCACCCCGGCAAGCGGCACGCCGAGCGCCATCATCTTGGTCATCACGTTGGTCATCGAGACGCGCGGAAGCATCACGCTTCGGGCGTCAAGCCCAGTCGAGATGGTATCGGGCAATCGCCCTTGTTTTATCGCAGGCGCGGCGACGCGGAACCAGAAGCCGTCCGAGCCATGGCCCAAATCGTGGATGACGCCGCGCGCGGCTTCTGGCGTGCCACCTTCGCGATAGAAGCGCGTTTGAATATCTCCCGGCCGCAGCCCCGGGCCATCGCCGAAAGCAATCCATTCGGACAGCGCGGCCGGAAGCGGCGCACCGCTCCTGGCGCGGAAGCCGGCGACGGTTTGCGGATTCGCCCGCGCCACCGTCGCGGCTGCGTCCGCGCTCGCGCCTAGGCTAAGAAACACCAGCACCCGCGTCTTCGAGCGATCGATCACGCGGGCCTTGAAGCTCGCGAACGACGATGGATCGGCGCTGCCGGCGTCGACAGCGGTGGTCGTACACGCGCGCAGTTCGTTGTGGTCCGGATCGACTCCGTTCGGTCCGAAGTTCGCGTTGAGATCGATCAGGCCCGGCGCGACGATGTAGTCGCCGAGTTCGATGACTTTTCGCGCCTGCACCGAAGGTATCGACGTCGCGATCTTGCGAATGCGCCCCTTCGAAATGCCGATGTCCATCCGGCCGTCGCGTTGATTTTTCGGATCGACCACGCGGCCGTTCTTCAGCAACACATCGAAGACCTCTTGCCCGGCGAGCGAAGTTGTCATCAAGACCAGCGCAACTCTGAGCTTCATCGCGCCACCTTCCGCCATTCGGGGAACGCCCGCGCATCGCGATCGAACACCAACTCGCCGGCGCGCAGCGTGAGTACGGTTTCGAGCTTCTTGGCGCCGATCTGTTTGTTGTTCCAGGCGTCCTTGTAGGCGAAGATTCCATCACGCAGCGCGAACACCGCGACATCGGCCACGCGGCCTTCGCCGAGTGTGCCGATCTCGGGGAACATCGCAACGGCCTTCGCCGGATTCACGGTCGAACGCAACACCGCGTCGTTCAGACTCATGCCGAGGCTCATCATTTTCGAGATGCAGTTCGGCATGTCGGATTCTGGGCCCATGATGGAAGACGAGTGGAGATCGGTCGAGATCGTGTCCGGGTAGAAGCCCTGCTCGATGGCCTTGGCGGCGACGGGCCACAGAAAGCTGC
>VFZQ01000457.1 GCA_016871135.1 Acidobacteriota bacterium
AATGCCCCACATCCAGTACATTCGGCCCAGGCTGCGGGCGATCACAAGCAGAAACGGCGCCGCCAGCGAAAAGGTGCCATCGTTAAAATGCAAGTGCGTGTCGCGCTGCGCTTGTGCGGCCAAGTAGTAGATCATGCTGGCGGCCCCAAACGGAGCGATCGTCAACATCAGCCTACGCCAAGGTAGTTTTTCGAAAAGACCGATGGCCAGTGCCAGCGGGCCGAATACCACGGCCGATTCCTTGGAGAGCAGCGCGAGCAGGAAGGCAGCCCAAGTGAGGGCATACCATCGCCATGCGCCTTCCGAGACGAATCGGATCCAGGCGATCAGCGCCGCCATGACGAAGAAGAAGACCAGCAGTTCCGGCAACGCGGCGTACCAGACTACCGCTTCTTGCGGCCGCTGGTACATCGCGAATATGCAGGCCGCGATGAACGACAATTTGTAGCCGATCCGCCGCCAGCAGCCCGCGACGAAGACGAGCAGGCAGTTGAGGAAGTGCAGTCCGAGACTGGATAGATTCAAGGCGCTGCTGTGAATTCCGATGATCTGCTCTGTCCAGTGGGTTAGAACAATTGAAGTTGCGCGGCAGCGATATAACCCATCCTCGGCTAGGGCGCCCCAAGAGGCGACCGGCCCGTAGCGGCGTCCGAGATCGATTTGCAGGTAATCGTCGCTGATCAGAGGCAGGTCGAGAAATGGAAAGTAGGCGACGATACACAACGCCGCAATCAGCGCGAATTGAAAGAGCTTTCGCTGCATCCGTTCCTACACCCAATTACTTTTGCTCAATCATACACCATTCTTACTGCCATACTGTTCTTATATGGCGAAGGCGACACTCTGGTTGGCCGCTCTCGGCGCGCTTTCGGCGCAGGAAGCGTTTTCGCCGCAAGGCAAGGCCTATTTCGCCAAAGCCGATGCGACCGGATCGGTTGAGCGGGCCGACATTGCATTGGCGAAAGACCAGAACTCGGCCGAACTGTTGCTGGCCGCCGCGCGCGCCCGCGACGTGCTGCTGCGGTTCAGCGAGTCGATTCCGCTGTACACGCGCGGAATCGACGAACATCCCGGCGACGTGCGGTTCCTGCGCTTCCGAGGCCATCGCTTCATTTCGACGCGCAAGTTTGATTTTGCGGTCGCCGATTTGAAGAAGGCCGCGGAAATGGCGCCGGCGAGTTTTGATGTCTCTTATCATCTTGGCCTCGCGTTCTATCTGCGGGGCGACTTCAATCACGCGGCACGGGAGTATCAGCGCTGCCTCGCGCTGGCAGGGCAGCCGCAGCCCGACTTCCTAAAAGGCCTGCCCGCGGGTTGGCGTCCCTGCTATGCGATGGACGATGACTCGCGCGTGGCGATTACCGAGTGGACTTGGCGCGCGTTGCGCAGGGCGGGGAAGCCCGACGAAGCGGCGAAGTTGCTGGCAACGATCAGCGAAACGATGAACGTCAAGGAGAATCAGTCGTACTTCAAGACGCTGCTGCTTTACAAAGGCGTGGCGCAGTCGGCGGCCGGCGAAGGCGGCAACGCGGTTCCGACGATCGGCTACGGCGTTGGATTGTGGCATCACTTGAACGGCCGCAAGGAACAGGCTTGTCGCGAGTGGCAGCGGGCCGCCGGGGATGTCGAGAACTGGTCCGCGTTCGGATTGATCGCCGCGGAAATCGAAATCGGCCGGGGGCTCTGTAAGCCGGTTAAGAAGCGCTGAACGCGGCCGTCAACTTTTCCCAGGTGACGGATAGTTCTTCGATCAGAACACGGGTTTCGCCGGTGATCGTCATGAAGTTTGCATCGCCTGGCCATCGCGGCACGAGGTGCAGGTGAATATGCCCGGCGACGCCCGCGCCGGCGCACTCTCCCAGGTTCATTCCGATGTTGATGCCGCCTGGCGAGTAGACCGAGCGTAGAATCGATTCGGTCCGCTGGGCGAGCGCCATCATCTCCTGCGCGGCGGCGCCGTCGAGAGCGGCCAACGAATCGACGTGCGCGTACGGCGCGATCATTACGTGACCGTTCGTGTATGGATACAAGTTCAGAAGCACGTAGTTGTGCCGGCCGCGGTATACGATCAGATTCTCGCGGTCGTCACCGAGCGGCTTATCGCAGAAGATACAACCGCCTTTCGGGGCGGCGGGTTCCGATTTTGTGACGTAGCGATAACGCCACGGGCTCCACAACCGGTCCATGGAGTTACGGCGTGGCCGTGCCGTTCACCAGGTCCTTCAATTCCTTGCTGGGCTTGAAGAACGGAATGCGTTTGGCGGGCACTTCGACGCGGGATCCGGTCTTGGGATTCCGGCCCACGCGCGGTTGCCGCTGGCGCGTGCGAAAGCTGCCGAAGCCGCGAATCTCGATCTTGTCGCCTTCGCGCAAACTGCGCACGACACTGTCGAAAATCGCCTCGACAATTACTTCCGCGTCTTTCCGCGTGAGTTCGGTCACTCGCGAGACTTCTTCGATCAGGTCAGCCTTCGTCATTCGTATTCTCCGTCGTTGTCGGTTCGGGGGCGGCGGTTTCCGACGCCGCCTCCTTGGTCGCCGTGGAAGCGGCGGCCGCGTTTTTCTGATACTCCGCCATGCGCTGGCGTTCTTCGTCGACGATCGCCGCTTTCTGGCTGAGGCCGATCTTCTTCTCGGCGGGATTCATGCGGATGATCTTAAACCGCAGTTCCGTGCCGACCGGTAATGTTGCTTTGTCCTTCGATGGCGCGACGATTTCGGAGGAGTGGCAGAGCGCTTCGACGCCCGGTGCGACTTCCACGAAAGCGCCAAATGCGGCGCTGCGGCAGACCTTGCCGGTCACGATGTCACCGGTGTGGTGGCTGGAGAAGAAAGACTCCCATTGGTCGGGCTGCAACTGCTTGACACCGAGTGAAAGGCGGCGTGTCGCGGGATCGATGCTGAGGATTACGGCCGGAACGATTTGGCCCTTTTTCAAGAACTCAGAGGGATGCTTAATGTGCTTGGTCCAGGAGAGATCCGAGACGTGCACGAGTCCGTCAATGCCCTCTTCGATTTCAATAAACGCGCCGAAGTCCGAGAGCTTCCGAACGCGTCCTTCTACGACGCTGCCGATTGCGTAGCGTTCGCCGACGGTTGTCCAGGGATCGTCTTCCAACTGCTTGATGCCCAGAGAGACGCGGCGGTCTTTCGGTTTAATTTCGAGCACGACGCTTTCGACTGAATCGCCGACACGCACGACCTTTGACGGGTGTTTCATGCGGCGCGACCAGGTCATTTCGGAGATGTGAATCAGGCCTTCGACGCCGGGTTCGAGTTCAACGAACGAGCCGTAGTCGGTGATCGAGACGACGCGACCGATGACGCGGGAGCCTGGAGCGTAACGCGCTTGAACGGTATCCCAGGGATCGGGCTCCATTTGCTTGAGGCCCAGCGAGAGGCGCTCTTTCTCTTTGTCGAACTTGAGAACCTTGAGCGTCAATTCCTGGCCGACGTGAACAACCTCATTCGGGTGCGTGACGCGGCCGTAGCTCATGTCACTAACATGAAGCAGTCCGTCCATGCCGCCGAGGTCGATGAACGCGCCGTATTCGGTCAGGCTCTTGACGATGCCCTGTAGTGTTGAACCTTCGGCCACTTCACTGAGGAGCGAAGACTTGCGATCTCCGGTCTCCAGTTCGAGAGCGGCCTTGCGGCTGACAACGATATTCGAGCGGCGGCGGTTCAACTTCAGAATGCGGACTGCGATGTCCTGACCGACCAGGGAGTCGAGATTGTAAACCGGACGGAGATCGACTTGGGAGCCGGGCATGAAGGCTTCGACGCCGACATCGACGCTGAGTCCGCCTTTGATGCGTCCGGTTGCGCGGCCGCTGATAAGCAAGTTATCGCGGAAGGCTTGTTCGAGGGTCTCCCAGGCCTTCATGTTTTGTGCTCGCCGGTGCGAAAGCGGAACATAGCCCTCGGGAGTGAGCGCGCCGCCCTTTTCGACCATGACCTCGAGCACATCGCCTTGTTGCACGGCGGGCTTGCCGTCGACGACGGGGATCTGCGCTATCGGCACGACGCCTTCGGACTTGTAACCGAAGTCGACGATGACCTCGTTTGGCGTAACTTTGAGTACTTTGCCCTGGAGGACTTCGCCTTCGGCAGGCGGGGCGAAATGGCTGTAGTCTTCGAGAAGCGAAGCTTCGAGCATCTCTTCGGTGAAGATCTCGTCGTCCTCGGAAACCCCCTCGGCGGGCGGACCCGGCATGCCAGGAGCGCCGTGCGAAGCGTCAGATTCGGACCAAGCGCCCGAAGCTGCGAATTCCGGAGTCGGATTGTCGGGATTGTTGCCCATTGCCTATTCTCCGGGCGCGACAGCGGGGACTCTGCAATCCCGTGGAACTAGCCCCTTATGCCGGCCGATAGAAAACGCCCCATCACGCGATGAAGGAGCTTCAGATACCAAAAACTATAGCGGAATGAACGAGATATGTCAAACCGGATCTCTTGCCTCATGCAGAATGGGCCTAGAGCTGGGAGACAAGACTCGATGTGTTGTAGGCGTAATGGGTTTGGTATGCTTCTGTGATCAGTGCGCGCTTGGCGCACAAAATCTCTACGGGAGTATTTAATGAAAGCTAGCTTCCAACGTCTGGCAGCTGTTGCTGTAATGGCTACCAGTGCTTTGTTTGCACAACGCGATCTCGGCACAATTACTGGCACCGTCACCGATGCAACCGGTGGTGTCGTCGCCGGCGCCCGAGTCGCCCTCACCGAAACGTCAACCGGTATCCGTCAGGAAACCACGACCGACACCTCCGGCACCTATGTCCGCACATTGCTGCGGCCGGGCACCTACACCATCGAAGTCGGCGCGGCCGGCTTCAAGACATCCACCCAAAAGGACATTCTCCTGACGGGCGGCGAACGTGTCGGCGTCAACATCGCTCTTTCGGTCGGCGAAGTGAATCAATCGGTCGAAATCACCGCCGCGGCGCCGCTCCTCCAGACGGAAACGACGACCCTGGGCAACACCATGCAAGCAAAGCAGGTCAGCGAGCTTCCTCTCGGCGGCCAGCGCAAGTTTACATTTTTGGCTCCCTTGGCTCCGGGCGTCGTTCCGGCCGAACAAGGCGCTCGCGACGCCGCCGGC
>VFZQ01000458.1 GCA_016871135.1 Acidobacteriota bacterium
CTTGCCCAATTCGAAAGTTTCGACCAAAACGTCCAGTTCCTGTTCGGACGGAGGCCGCCGATAGGCTCTTCTGGCAAGCGCCCGCGCGATGTCTCTTGGATTCGCGCCCGGTGCGCCGAACAGCCGTTTATCT
Source organism: Acidobacteriota bacterium (assembly GCA_016871135.1). GTDB lineage: Bacteria > Acidobacteriota > Terriglobia > Bryobacterales > Bryobacteraceae. The sequence continues at coordinate 134 of VFZQ01000458.1, forward strand.
ATAGCAGTCGGCGAAGCGCCTTCCGGCGCGACAATCTTGCGCAACACCTTTTCGGCGATCGTCAGATACTGCTCCAGTTGCAGCGCGGAGAGCGAATTGAGATACCCCTCGCCGCTGACTTCATCCGGCAGGCCATCGGCAATCGAAGGGTCTACGCCAAACAGATCCCGCAGCGTGTTGCCGTACTCGGTCTTGGTCAGCCGGCGAATGATGAACGGGCCTGGATCTTTTTGGCTGAGGTACTTCAGCTTCGTCATCCAATCGGCGAACATCTCGCGATCCGCGCCCGACGGCTGCGTCGCTCCCTTCGGCGGCATATCGTGCGCCTTCACGCGGGCGGCGGCGCGCTTCCATTGATCGGTGAAGGCGGCATGGCCTGGCGCCTTAAGCGCCGGCGAGAAATTCACGCCCGCCCGCGTTGGCCTCCGGTTTTGGTGGCACTGCAGACAATAGGTCTCGATGAACGGCGTTACTTTGGCTCGAAAGAACGCTTCCGCCTCGGTCTTGAGCGCTCCATGGTCGGCGGCCGCGGCGTGGTGAACCGTAGCGCTGCACAGGACCAGGAGGCCTCTCGAGATACGACGGATGGCAACGGCGGCGGCCATGCTGATGATCTTCTCCCCTTCAAAATTATCACGTGCTCTTGCTGCGAGGGAACCGCGATGGTCCGGTTGCGCCCTCGCCCACGCCTTCTCATGGACCTAAAAATCCGATACACTTTGACGCATGATCACTCGTCGAGGATTGATGGCTGCCGCGCCCGCGGCGTTTGCGGCGACAACGCCGAAAGGATTCCGTTACGCCGATGTCGAGGCGCGCATCGCGCGCGGCGACTTCCGCGGCATCACCAAGGACGATCTCGGCACGCCGGCGCTTGTCGTCGACAAGGCCGCCTTCGATAAGAACATCCGCACGATGTCGGAGCATTGCAAGACCACCGGCATCGCGGTGCGGTCGCACTGCAAGATTCACAAGAGCGTGCACATCGCCAAGCAGCAGGTCGCCATGGGCAGTCTCGGCATCAGTTGCGCGACGATCGCCGAAAGCGAGTTGATGGTGGGCGCGGGCATTCGCAACGTATTGCATACCTGCCAACCGGCCGGCAAGAACAAGATCATGCGCGCAGTGCATCTCGGCGCGAAGGACTCGACATTCATGGTTGTCGCCGACGATCCGGAGACCGTCGCGCTGCTCAACGAAGCGGCCGCGGCGGCCGGCATCAAGCTGCGCACGCTGGTCGATATCTACGCGGGCCTGACACGGCACGGCCACGCCGCCGGCAAACCGGGACTGGAAGTAGCGAAGAAGATCGATGCGTCGAAGAACCTCATTTTCAGCGGCGTGATGGGTTACTCCGGCGTCGCTTCGCACACCAAGGGTTGGGAGCAGCGCCGTGAGCAGTCGCGCAAGGATGTCGGCCCCGTCGTCGAAACCGCGATGCTCTGCAGAAAGGCGGGCTTGAACGCCGCGATCATCACCGGCGGAAGCACCGGCACCTACAACATCGACAAGGAGATCGGCCTGACCGAGTTGCAAGCCGGCTCGTATGTGTTCATGGACTCGGCCTACAACCACATCGGCACCCGCGCGGGCTCGGAGCGTTACAGCGATTTCGGCACCTCGTTGCATGTGCTCACGACGGTCATCAGCCGCAATCACGCCGGACAGGTGACGATCGACGCCGGCAACAAGGCGATGCTGAAGCCAACCGATCAGGTCGTCGGACGGCCGGAGGTTGTCGTCGAAAATCAAGGCGCCGAGTTCGGTCTGCTGAAGTGGAAAGACGGCAATGGCTTCAAGCTCGGCGAAAAGGTCGAACTGATCACGACCAATCTCGACACGACGACCAACTGCTACGATCGCTACTACGTTTGCGAAGGCGACAAGCTGGTCGATGTGTGGCCAATCATGGGCCGCGCCGGCGCGGTGCAGCGGTAATTACTTCAGAAACAAAACCGCGGGTTCTCTCCTGTGAAGAGAACCCGCGGTTTGCACATCGCCGGGCGACGCCGGTCCGTATCAGAGCTCGAACTTGAAGTCGAACTCTTGTGGATTGGTCACCGTGATAGCGCGCCGCCGAGACGGCGTGGACTCTTGCGTTTCGACAGTCACGTCCACCGTCATCTCTGCCTTGTTGCGCACGAGGGTCACCTTCACCGGCGTCTTCGACTTCGCGTTGCGGATCGCCGAAGTAATGTCACGGGCGGACTTCACCGGCGTACCGTCGACCTTGGTGACCACGTCGCCGGCCTTCACGCCGGCCTTTTCCGCGGGCATGTCCTTAGCCACCGACCGCACCAGCACGCCTTCCTTGACGCCGAAGAACGTCGCGAGTTGTTCGCTCACTCCTTCGCCCTCGATACCGATCATCCCGCTGCGCCAGCCGATGATCGCGTTCGGCATATCCGGCATGCGGATCTCGGGCATGTTGCGTAGCTTCTCGCGCACGCGGTCCATCTCCGCTTCGATCTTTACGCGTTCGCCGCTGCGCCGGTCGGCGATCGTGGCGGTCAACATCTGCTGACTGCCGCCACGCGAAATCTTCAGCTTCACGTTGCGGCCCGCGGGCGTTTCACGAACGAGCCGCACGAACTGCTCGATGCCCTCCACGCGCTGGCCGTTGTACTCGAGAACGGTATCGGTCTCTTTTAATCCAGCCTTGGCCGCTGGGCTGTCGGTGTCGACGCGCGTGACCTCCACGCCGGTCTCTTCACTGAGCTTTAGCTCCTTGGCTCGTTCGGCCGTCAGGTCGCGAACGCCAACGCCCAAATAGCTGCCGGACCCGCCGACCGAAACGATGCGCATGGAGCGCGGCGGCGCCGGAGGCGCTGGCGGAGCGGGCGGTGCGGGTTGCGCCATCGCCGAACACGCAAGCAAGACAAACGGAATGGTTTTTGTCGAAAACATCGGAACTGGTTTCTCCCTGAAATCGATCCGGCTTGTTTGCCGGTTCATTCAGTCAGACGAACAAATACGAATTTTGTCACGTCCGCCGGTGGAACCTTTTCGGCGCTCGTGCGTATCTCCACTAGAATATCTTCTGGAACATATTCCCGATGCCTCGCAAACCATCCCGCCGAAACGGCGACATGCTTCTCGGAACCCTCGACATGCTGGTTCTCCGTGCCCTTTTGCCCGCGCCCGCGCACGGCCACACCATCGCCCATGTGATCGAAACTACTTCCGAAGACATTCTATTGGTCGAACACGGCTCGCTTTACCCGGCACTGCACCGGCTTGAGGACAAAGGCTACATCGCATCGTTCTGGGGCACCTCCGAGAACAACCGCAAGGCCAAATACTACCGCCTGACCAAGGCCGGGAAGGACCACCTGATCGGCGAGCGCTCCCGCTTTGAGACATTGGTGCGGGCGATCACGCGCGTGCTGGGGCCGGCCTCATGACCTGGCGCCGCTTTTTGCATCGATCCCGCCGGCACGCCGAATTCCGCGGCGAGATCGAATCCTACATCGCCCACGAAACCGATGAAAACATCGCGCGCGTCATGGCGCCGCCGGACGCTCGCGCCGCCGCCCAACGCCGCTTCGGCAATCTCTCGCTCGCTCTAGAAAAGGAGTACCGCATGAACTCTGTTCCCGTATTCGACACGCTTCTGCAAGACCTTCGATACAGCATCCGGCAGATCAAGGCGCAGCCGGGATTCGCCGCTGCCGCGGTACTGTCGCTGGCGCTCGGCATCGGCGCCAATACCGCCATCTTCACGCTCACCGATCAGATCGTCGTGCGCTTGCTTCCGGTGCCCGAGCCTCAGTCGCTGGTGCAACTCCGGGTCGACGGCGGCCGTTTCGGCAGCAACAACGGTGACGGCACGCACACGTTCTCGTATCCAACTTTCAAAGCGCTACGTGACACGCAGAACGTGTTCACAGGCATCACGGGCCAGGTCCTTTCCAGCGCGAGCCTTACTGGTGGCGACCGCCCGGAGATGGTCCGCATCGCCTTGGTCGACGGCAACTACTTTCAAGTCATGGGAGTCGGCGCGCGGCTCGGCCGCCTCCTCTCTCCCGATGACAACATCAAGCCGAACGGACACCCGGTGGCCGTTTTGCAGTACGAATTCTGGAAATCCAACTATCGGAGCGACGCGACGATCGTCGGCCAGACGATCCGGCTCAACGGTTCGCCCTTCAACGTCATCGGTGTCACCGCCGAGGGCTTCGAAGGAACAACGGTCGGCTTTCCGGCGCGCATCTGGATTCCGGTCATGATGCGTCCTACGATCAGCCCCACCAATCCGCGGCTCGACAACGAGCGCGACTCCTGGTTCTATCCCTACGCGAGACTGAAGCCCGGTGTTTCGATGCAACAAGCCGAAGCCGCCATGCGAGTGCTCTATCGCCAGCGGCAGGAAGAGGAACTGTCCAGTCCTCTTTTCACACAGTTCCCACAGCTGCGCGATTCGTTTTTGAAACAGACCTTCCGGCTGGAATCGGCCGAGCAAGGTGACGGCGGACTGCGCCGCCGGTTCGAGCGCCCTCTGATCGTTCTGCAGTGGCTCGTCGCGGCCGTGTTGTTGATCGCCTGCAGCAACGTCGCGGGTTTGTTGCTGGCACGTGGGGTATCAAGGCAGAGGGAGATCGCAATCCGCCGGGCGATCGGCGCCGGACGCGCCCGCATCGCCGCCCAGCTGCTCACCGAAAGCGCGTTACTGGCCGGAATGGGCGGCGTCGCGGGGATCGCCATCGGCGCTTGGCTTTCGAAGTCCTTGCTCGCCTCTCTGCCATTCGATCAGGCGAATTTCACGATCTCGGCGATTCCCGATTTGCGGGTGCTCGGATTCGCGTTTGTTGTGACGGCGCTGACGGCGCTGTTCTTCGGACTTGCGCCGGCGTGGCAGAACTCGGCGGCCGCGCCGTCGGTCACCTTGCGTTCGGAAGCCGCGGGCATCGCGGGCGGTTCGGCCGGCGTGCGTCTGCGCAAGGCCTT
>VFZQ01000459.1 GCA_016871135.1 Acidobacteriota bacterium
CCTACGGTGTTTCTTCGCCGTTAGCTGCGAAGGTTGGGTTAACCGGTTCGTGGCACGATTCAGGGTGTGCCGCACCTAGAGTCTTGATACACTTCGCCGTATGACACGCCGAAGTCTCTTCGCCGCGGCCGCCGCACCGCTGCTGACCGCACAGCCACAGGTGGACAAGGCCACCGTCGATCGCTGGATGAAAGAGCTGTCCAACTGGGGCCGATGGGGCAAGGACGATCAGCTCGGCACGGTGAATCTGATCACGCCGGCGACGCGGAAGAAAGCCGCGGCGCTGGTGAAAGAAGGCGTCTCGGTGTCATTGGCGCGAGACACCGAGAAACAGACCGCGGCCGATAATCCGAAGCCGTTCGCGCAAGTGATGGAAGCCACGGGCGTCGCGCCCGCGGCCGGGCAGTTTTCCGTCGATACCTACTCGGTGCTCTATCACGGCATCGCGCATTCGCACATGGACTCGCTCTGCCACATGTTCTACGACGGCAAGATGTACAACGGTTACTCGCAGAACGAGGTGACCACGGAAGGTGCCAAGAAGTTGGCGATCAACGTCTACAAGCACGGCATCTTTGCGCGCGGGATTCTGCTCGACATTCCGCGGCTCAAACGCGTTCCGTATCTCGAACCGCGCACGCCGATCTATCCGGAAGACCTCGATGCCTGGGAGAAAGAGGCGGGCGTCCGCGTTGGCGCCGGCGATGTCGTATTTCTGCGCACGGGGCGGTGGGCGCGTCGCGCGGCGTTGGGGCCGTGGAACGCGGGCGCGGAGTGTGCGGGAATGTTCGCATCGTGCGCGGGCTGGCTGCGAAAACGAGATGTCGCGATGGTGGGATCGGACGCAGCGACCGACGTCATGCCGTCGCGCGTGCCGGGCGTGCGGCAGCCGATGCATCAGCTCTTGCTGGTGGCAATGGGCACGCCGATCTTCGACAACATGGACCCGGAAGCCGTGGCGGAGGCGTGCGCGTCGCGGAAGCGTTGGGAGTTTCTGTTAACGGCGGCGCCGATTTCGGTGACCGGCGGAACGGGATCGCCGTTGAATCCGATCGCGACGTTTTGATAGGAAAGGCGCGCTCTTTTCGCGTACAGAAATATGAAGCCGCAATTTCTACTTCTGGCGATCGCCGCCTACGCCCAGTCCTTCAGCGGCGGGTATCAAAACAAGGAGTTGCGGATTGAGTTGCGCGAGGCGCCCGGTGGCGCCTACAGCGGAACGATCACGTTTCAAGGCCAGGACTTTCCAGCCACCGCGCGGGCTCTGAACGGACAACTCACTGGCAGCTTTAAATCGGGTGCCGATTCGTTCCCGTTCACTGCCACAGTGAGCGGCAACACGATGAAGTTGTCCTCGGGCGGGACCGATTACGTGCTGGGCAAAGAGACGGTGACGGCGAATCCATTGGCGAGGTTGGGCGCGGCGCCGCCTTCACCGGCCGGCTTTGTCACGCACAAACACGCCATGGGGTATTCGCTCAGAGCGCCGCAAGGTTGGACCTTCAACGACAACGCCGAAGGCATCGTGATGCTGCCGCCGGGTGTGACGTTCGATCCTTCTCACGCCAACAACCCGGAGATGTACATCGCAACGGTGAAGGACGGATATACGCCCGCCGAGGAAGCGCAGTTCGTCCAGCAGATCGGCGCGTCGTTTCAACAAAACGGCGCGGCGCGGCGCGAGGCCGCGGTGTTCGGCGCGCGCGGGGGGTCGATTTACCGATGGGACGTACGCAATCCGCAGAACGGTCAAAACGTTGCGCTGGATTTGTTCGTGGCGCCCGAGGGGCAGAGAGTTTATGTTGTCGTGGCCGCGGGAAATCGTGACGTGGTGCGGTCGCGTGACATGACGGTGCGGCAGATTCTGTCGAGCGTCTCCTACACCGCGCCCAAGGTGGAAGCGGGCGGCGCGCTGGCCGACTCGACGCCGCTGGTGCAGCAGTGGCTGACGAAGTTGCGCGGACGCATGATCCGCCAGATGCACGCCTATTCAGGCATGAGCAGCGACAAGTATCACTACATCAACGCCGACGGGACGTACGTGTATCGAAGCCGTTCGATGGTATCGGTTTCAGTGCCGGGAGCGAGTGGGCTTTCCACCGGCGGCGCCGATGAGCGCGGACGATGGAAGATTCGCGATATCGGCGGCCGCGTATTTTTACAGGTTCAATATCAAAGCGGCGAGACCGCCTCCATGCCGATAACGCAAGATGAGCGAAACTGGTATTTGAACGGCGAGAAGGCATTCGCCGTAGATCCGGAGTAGTCCATGCGCACCGTCCTTTTCACGCTAGCCTGTGTCGCCGCCATTGCGCAGCCGCGCGATCTAGGCGTGGAATCGAATCAAAAACTCGCGCTTGTCGTTGGCAACGCGGCGTATCCGAAATGGCCGCTGCGAAATCCGTTGAACGATGCCCGCGCGGTGGCGGCGTCCTTGCAGGATGTCGGATTCCAGGCCGAAGTCGCGGCCGATGTGAGTCTTCGCAATCTGGAAGCCGCGGTGAATCGGTTTGTCGCGAAGGTGAAGAACGGTGACGTTGCCGTGTTCTATTACGCGGGACACGGGATTCAACTGGAAGGTGAGAACTATCTGGTGCCCGTCGATTTCGACGCCAAGGACGAAGCGGATGCGAAGTATGCGTCGTATTCGGCGTCGCGCGTGCAGGAGCGCCTCGAGAAAGCCGGCGCGCGGGTGATCGTTGTTGTGCTCGACGCCTGCCGCAACAACCCGTTTCAGGCCACACGATCGGCCGGAGGCGGACTGGCGGCGATGGGCAGCGGGAAGGGAACTCTCATCGCGTTTGCCACCGCACCGGGCAAGACAGCCGACGATAACCCGCGCGGCCAGAACGGCCTGTTCACTTCGCATTTGGTGAGCACGCTGCGCGAGCCGGGCTTGAGTCTCGATCAGGTTTTCAATCGGGTGCGCGAGCAAGTGTACAAAGATTCGCAAGGGCGGCAGGTGCCCTGGACGGTGTCGAGTGTGATTGGCGATGTGTATTTGCGGCCCGGGCAAGTCCAAGCCGCGGCGGCGCGGCCCGCGCCGGTGAATCCGCTGGCGCGAAATGTTGCGCCCGCGCCCGTGCAAGAGCGAATTGTCGCGCCATCTTTTTCGGCGGCCGACGCGCAGGCGGCGCTCGATCGCGGCGACTTCCAAGGCGCTATCGACAAGGCGCAAGAGGTCTTGCGCGGCGATCCGAATCACGTCGATGCGTTGAAGGCGCTGACCTCCGGTTACTACCGCACGCAGCAGTGGCAGTTGTTCGTCAACACCGCGCGGCAGGCGCTGAATGCCGGCGCGGAGTTGCAGTTTCTGGTCGGTCATCATCACACGCTGACGCCGGCCCATCCGTCGGTGGTGACCATCACCAAGGCCAAGATCTCCTACAAGTCCTTGGGCGGAACTTGTAATCAGCAGCCGTTCGAGTATGAGACCAGGCAGATCGTTTCCGCGCAGGTGGTCAACTCATCAAACCGAGAGACGTTTCTGAATGTGCGTGTGCTGGATGAGAAGAATAAGCAGAAAAACTTGAACTTCGCCGATCCGGATTCGCAACTGAGCCAGGACTCCAACGGCCTGCCGGTTGTGGTGTCGCCGCCCAAGGCCGCGGCGCAGTTGCAGGCCGTGGGCGCGGTGTTGATGAGCACGCGGCAAGGCGGCGGAATATAAGGTCGCCGCTCACCACCGCGAGCATACTGATCGCGATCTTCGTGTCGGTACTGTGGGGTGGCAATATCGTGTCGATACGCATCGGCGTCGATAGCGTGCCGCCGCTGTGGAGCGCGTTTTGGCGCATGCTGGTCGGAACGATTGTTGTGACGGCGTGGGCGTGGAAATCCGGCGCGGCGATTTGGCCGGCGCGCGGGGAGTGGCGCCACTTGATTATTCTCGGAGCGCTGTTTACCGGGCAGATTGGGTTATTAAATTCGGGTAGCGCGTATACGTCACCGGCCTTCGGCGTGGTCATTCTAAACTCGTACGCGGTCTTCGCCAACATCGCGGGGCACTTCTTCTTGCCGGAGTTGGAGACGCCGCTGACGCGCGTGCGCGTCGCGGGATTGGTGATCGCGCTGGTCGGAATCACGGTGCTGGCGCTGGGGCAGACGGCCTCGACTCTGGCGCCGAAACCGCTGCTGGGCAATTCGCTGTTGGTGATTTCGGCGCTGCTGTTGGGCATAAGGCAGATCTTCACGCGCTGGCTGGTGCAGCGGGTGGAGCCGGTCAAGACTGTCATCTGGCAGATGGCGTGGTCGGTGCCGCTGTTCTTTCTAATTGCGTTGGCGAGTGAGCCGATGGTTTACGGCGAGAGCGCGTCGACGCAAGCCATCGTCGCGATTGCATATCAGGGATTCGTCGTCGCGGGCATCTGCTTCATCGTCTGGGCGGAGCTGCTGAAGAAGCACTCGGCGGGGACGCTGTCGATGTTCGGATTTCTGGTTCCGATCACCGGGATCGGCTTGAGCACGATTCTGTTCGATGAACGCATCACCGTGCCGCTGGTCGTCGGCAGTTTGTTGGCGCTGATCGGCGTGTGGATTGTGACACGTTCAGACACAGCGCCGGCGTCGCCGGAGGAGTTAGAGTAGCGGCTCCACTATCCTCTGAAATGCCGACACCGGGATGGTTGCTTCGGCGATTACGCTTGCGCCTTCAGCGCGTGTTGTGAAGCGTTCGATGGCGTTCAGAAGCAGTGGCTCAACGTTGAAGTAGATATCTCCGTTTTGAACGAGGCCAAGTGCAAGTCGACCGACTGCAGCCAGTCCGAAGGCTTGTTCGGATGTCTTCGTTTCAACTTCCAAACATGCGTTGATCGTCGCGCCGAATCGAATGCCGGCACGGGCGGATCGAATTGCGTCGAGCAGTTCCGTTTGGTAGCGGAGCTTTCCTGGGGCTATCCCAAACAAGCGCCCACGAATTGCCTGTCGCGAGTATTCCCACGCATCGTAACGGTCCGCTAGGTCTCGCACCGGAGCGGAGCTACCCTGCTTTGCGCGCAGACGTTCGATAGCCCAAGCCACTGCGTCGGGACGGCCCAAGACCGCCGTCTCTTTGTCGAACGCGACGAGGAAGTAGTTTTCG
>VFZQ01000460.1 GCA_016871135.1 Acidobacteriota bacterium
TCCGGAATCTCCGCCATAACCGCCATCGAAAAGAGCAAGAGGATTCGTCTCATACCTGCTCATTCCGACAACGCGCGCCGTTGAAAAGTTCCTCCGCTGATAGAATAAAAACACCCGTGTTATTCCGCTATCTGCCCCTGCTCGCATGCCTCGCGACCGCCGCCGAAAGCGACGTTCGCTCGTTCGTCAACCGGTCGTGCGCAGGCTGTCATAACGCCACGGTGAAGTCCGGCGACATCGATCTGAAGTCGCTCGATTCCCCGGGGACGTTTGATAGCGACCGCGAAATTTGGGAGAAGGTCGCCGAGAAGTTAAAGACCGGGCAGATGCCGCCGCCGGGCGTTCCCAAGCCCGATAGCGCTGTCGTCAAGACCGTCACGCGCTGGCTGGAGCAGGAGTTCGCCCGGCAGGATCGCACCGCCAAACCCGATCCGGGCCGCGTCACCGCGCGGCGCTTGAACAAGGCCGAGTACAACAACACGATCCGCGATTTGCTTGGCGTCGACATTCGTCCCGCCGACAACTTCCCCGCCGACACCGCCGCGTTCGGCTTCGACAACATCGCCGATGCGCTGACGTTGTCGCCCGCGCTGCTTGAGAACTACGTCGACGCCGCCGAACGCTCCGTTCGCGCGGCGATCTTCGGCCCGGAGTTCCGCAAGCCCGCGGCGGTACATTTTTCCGCGCCCGTGCGCATCAACGACTCGCGCGGCACGACGTACAAAAACCGCGATTTTTTCAACTACGATCTGACAGGGCTGTCGACGCTGCACTCCGCGCACTTCATTCACCGCTTTCCCGTCGACGCCGAGTATCAGTTCCGCATCGTGCTAAACGGCCACCGGCCGAATCAATCCGAGCCCGTGCACCCGGCCCTGTTCATCGATGGCAAGCAGATTCATCAGTGGGAAGTTGACGCCACCGATCTCGAAGGCCAGATTGTCGAAGTCCGTGTGCCTGTCACCGCCGGCGAGCATCTGGTTTCGACTTCGTACTTGAAGACCTATCACGGGCTGCCGCCCGCCTACGGCGGACCCGATCCTTCGACGCGCCCGCCCGAGGCGCTGATCAATCCGCGCGGCAAGTTGAGCGAGAAAGATATCGAAACGCTGCGCAAGTTTGGTACGCGCATCAAGACCGACGGCATCGAAACGCGCATCGATAATCGCTTCGAGTCGCTCGACATCGGCGGGCCGTTTAATCAGTCGACCAAGCCGTCGGAAGCGAGCCTGCGGAAAATCTTCGTCTGCAGGGACCAAACATCCGCATGCGCGCAACGGATCATCGGCGACTTCGCGCAGCGCGCCTTCCGGCGCCCGGTGGCGGTGAACGAAACCGCGAACTACACCAATTTCTACACGCTCGCCCGCAAGCACGGCGACTCGTTCGAAGAAGGCATCGCAACCGCGCTGCAAGCCGTCTTGATTTCGCCGGATTTCCTGTATCGGATCGAGCGCGATAAGCCCGCCACAACGCGCATCACCGATAGCGAGTTGGCGTCGCGGCTGGCTTACTTCCTCTGGAGTTCAACACCAGACGACGAACTGCTCCGCGCTCAGCTGCGCCAGCCGGCCGTGCTGGAGGCGCAGGTCCGTCGCATGTTGCGCGACGAGCGTTCTCAGGCGCTGGTCGAGAATTTCGCCGGGCAGTGGCTGCAGTTCAAAAACATCGACGTCGTGCGGCCGGACCAGGAACGCTTCCCGGTTTTCGACGATGCGCTGCGGCTGGCGATGCGGCGCGAGACCGAACACTTCCTAGCCAACATTGTGCGGAACGACGGCCCCATCACGGATGTTCTTGATGCCAACTATACGTTCCTGAATGAACGGCTGGCGCGGTTTTATGGCGTGCCGAACGTCAGCGGGCCGGAGTTCCGGCGCGTCGACATGTCGTCGGCCCCGCGAGGCGGCGGTGTCTTGGCGCAGGCTTCGATCTTGACCGTATCGTCGTACTCGACGCGGACTTCGCCGGTGTTGCGCGGCAAGTGGATCATGGAAAATCTGCTGAACTCGCCGCCGCCACCTCCGCCGCCCGGCGTGCCTCCGCTCGAAGAACCGAAGGGCGGATCGACGGCGTCGCTGCGCACGCAGATGGAAGAACATCGGAAGAACCCGGCGTGCGCTTCGTGCCACTCGCGCATGGACCCGCTTGGCTTCGGGCTGGAGAATCTGGACGCCATCGGCGCATGGCGAACCAAGGATGGCGCGGCTGTTGTTGATGCCGCCGGCGAAATGCCGGATGGCCGCAAGTTCTCCTCGCCGGGCGATCTGAAGAAAATCCTCATCGCGGAGAAGGACGCGTTTGCCAAGGGCGTCGTCGAGCGTTTGTTGACCTATGCGATCGGGCGTGGACTCGAACGCTACGATAAGCCTGTCGTCAACGCGATCGCCGCGAAATTACCCGCGCGCAACTATCGTTTCTCCCAGCTCGTGCTTGGCGTTGTGGAAAGCCTGCCATTCCAGAATCGCCGCGCGTCCGCTACCATCAAGAAAGAAGTCGCTCCATGAATTTCATCACTGGTAAACACATCGATCGACGCCTGCTGTTGCGCGGCGCGGGGGCTGTGATTGGCCTACCTCTGCTCGACGCGATGCGGCCCGCATTGGCCGCGCCGGCGAAGGTGGCCAGGAACGCACGGCGCATCGGTGTCGTCTACGTGCCGAACGGCATCGTGATGAAGGACTGGAAGTCGCCCGATGCGAAGACGTTCGCTCGCATCATGAAGCCGCTCGAACCAATGCGCGAACACGTCACCGCGATCTCCAATCTGGCGAATCACGCGGCCGTGAAGGCCAAGGGCGGCGGACACGCGAAGGCGAGTGGAAGTTTGCTGTCGGGCGCGTTGCCGAAGTACACGGCGGGCGCCGATGTGCGCGCGGGGATCACCTTCGATCAGATCGCCGCGAAGCAGTTCGCCGCGGAGACGCGGGTTTCGTCGTTGCAGCTTGGCTGCGAAGATGCGCGTATGGTCGGCAACTGCGACACCGGTTCGAGCTGCGCGTACACAAACACGTTGTCTTGGAAAGATGCCGATACGCCGCTGGCGGTCGAAGTCAATCCGCGCAGTGTGTTTGAGCGGTTGTTCGGCACAGTCGATCCGAGCCTCCCCGCCGACGTCCGCGCGCGGCGCGCGATGTACCGGAAGAGCATTCTCGATCAGACGCGCGAGAACACCACGAAGCTGGTGAGCGAACTCGGCGCCGAGGACCGGCGCAAGATGGACGAGTATTTGACCGGCGTCCGCGAAGTGGAAGCCCGTATTCAAGCCGCCGAGAAAGACCCTCTGATTCCGCCGATCGAAAAGCCATCGGGCATTCCGTTTGAGTATTCGGCCTACGTGAAGCTCATGTTCGATTTGCAGGTGATCGCTTTTCAGTCCGATCTCTCTCGCGTGTCGACCATGATGCTCGGCCGCGAAGGCAGCGTGCGGACGTACCCCGAGATCGGTGTCCCCGATCCGCATCACCCGCTCACGCATCATCGCGGGCACCCGGACTTCATCGAGAAGGTCACCAAGATCAACGAGTTTCACGTGTCGCTGTTCGCGTACTTCGTCAAGCGCTTGAAGGAAACCAACGACGGCGACGGCAGCCTGCTCGATTACTCGGCAATCCTTTACGGCGCCGGGTTGTCCGACGGCAACGCGCACTCCAACTACGATCTGCCGCTGGTCGTTGCCGGACACGCTGGCGGCATCAAGGGCGGGCAGTTTATCGAGGCGCCCGAACAGACGCCGATCGCCAATCTGTTCGTCAACATGCTCAACGGCGCTGGTGTTGAGGCAAAGGCGTTCGCGGATTCGACGGGTGTGCTGAGCTTGGGCTAGGGCTTGACAAAGGTCTCGCGCAGCAGTTTTTCAAAGTGCGGATTACACACGAGCGCGTTGCCCTCGTAAATAGAGTCCGTGCCTTTAAAGTTGAAGAACACACCCCCGGCTTCTTCAACGATCACTTTCATCGGGCACAAGTCCCACGGCTTGGCCGACGGCTCAACCCAGATGTCGGCCTGACCGGCGGCAACCATCACCACATCGGGCGAGCCGCTCATCGAACGCACGCACCAGAACTGGCTGAGGAAGTCCATCACCATGTCGCGGTAAGGCCACTTGCGGTTGTTCTGCAGGCCGTTGAAACAGACAACGGCGCGGTTCGCGTCGCTGATCGTCGACACGCGGATGCGCTTATCGTTGCACCACGCGCCGCCGCCCACCGCGGCGGTGTAGGTCTTAGCTTGTATCGGAAAATGCGCCACGCCGGCGACGGGTTTACCGTTGTCCTCAAGTCCGAGCAGTACGCCCCACTGCTGATTTCCGCGGATGAAATCGCGCGTGCCGTCGATAGGATCGATGATCCACGTCCGTCCCGATCTCGACGGCTTGGCGACGCCTTCTTCGCCCATCTGTCCGTCGTCGGGGAAGGCCTCTTCCAAGGCCTTCGACAGGAAGACTTCGCACTCCTTGTCGGCGTCGGTGACCGGAGAATCGTCCGATTTATCTTCCAACTGAATGCCACGTTCAAAGTGCCGAATGGCCATCTCGGCGGAACGGACGGCGATACGGCGCGCCGCCGCTACTTCCTTCTCGTAATCCATGAAACTACTAGTTTAGCGAAGGGCCGTAGTCGATGTATTTCGCTTTGGCCCGAGGCCGAGCGCGATCAACGATAGCGACGTCACCTTCCCATTCGGCGGAAGATTTTGTTCGGCCTGAAACCGCTTCATCGCGTCGATCGAGTCCTTATCCCACACCCCGGTCGGCGGCGTTGTCAGGAAGCCGCGTGCGACAAGAGCCTGTTGGATCTCGTTGAACCGCTCCTGTGACGGCGCCTGCTGTCCCCGGTAGCGCCGCTGCGGGACTGGCTGCGGTCCACGCCCGCGGCTGCGGGCATAGGTCGTCTTCGCACGGCCCTTCGCGACCGTCCTCTGTTTGGCTTTCGGAGCCGCTTTCTTAACGGCAACCGGAGCTTTCTTCTTCTGAGCGGGCGGGGCGGCGGTCGTTAGACCGAGACCGAGCAGAAATCCGCCCAGAAGAAGCGCTGTGTAGTTTCGAAGCACCGTTTCTATCGTACCGCGCGC
>VFZQ01000461.1 GCA_016871135.1 Acidobacteriota bacterium
TGGCGCGGCGCTTTCCTTCAACGCATGCCCCGGCGCCGCCATCAACGGAGTTCCCTGTACGCCGATCGTGACGGCGAAAGAAGCCGGTATTCCCGAGGCGCTGCGCAACACGTACAAGACCCAGTTCCTGCCGCGCATCGGCTTCGCCTACCGTGTGAACGACAAGACCACTTTGCGTTTGACCTACGGGCAGTACAACATGATTCTGCTCGGCTCGATATTCTTCTCGCTCACAGGCACCGTACAGAGCGACGTGCGGAACTTCAACAACGTGAGCGCGACCGGTGCGCCGATATTCACGCTTCCGGACACGCGCACGCCCGGCAGTGGCGTTCGGACCGGAGCACAAGGCACCTTCGAGTTCCGCACCGCCAATCAGATCGACCTGAAGCCGCCGACGATGAGCCAGTGGGGCCTGTCGCTTGACCGCCAAATCGGTCGCAATCTGGGCCTCCGCCTCTCTTATGTCGGCAACAAGTCGTCGCACCTGCCCTGGGCGCCCGACGTGAATCAAATGCCGTCGTCCAACCGGTTCTTCTCGCAGCGAACCAGCCTCGATCGCCCGTTCCCGAACTGGGGCCTGATCTTTAGCCGCGACGCGGGCGCCAACGCCTTCTACAACGAGTTGCAGTGGGAACTGAACCGCCGCTTTTCGAACGGACTCAGCTTCACCAGCGCCTATACCTGGGCCAAGAATCTCGCCGACAACGCCGGCCCCGCGCCGGGCGGTTTCGCCGGCGAAACGGGTGGCGGACGTGTGACCGATTCCTACAATCGCCGCGGCGATCGTGGCGATGTCTACGCCACGCGCCGTCATCGCTTCATCAATACGATCGTGTATGAACTGCCCTTCGGCGCAGGCCGCAAATATATGTCCGGCGCCAATCGCGCCGTCGATGCGATTCTCGGCGGCTGGCAGCTTTCGTCGATTCTGTCGTTGCAGTCCGGCCCGTTCCTCACGCCGACCTTCAACGGTGGCGACCCGTCCGGCACCAACGCCGCTTCCCGCGGCGCGTCCCGGCCGGACCGTCAGGGTAACGGGGAAGTGGCCTCGCCCAATCGCGAAGGTTGGGTTGACCGCAATGCCTTCCTTTGCCCCGGCCGCGCTCCTGGAGCGTTGCAGTTCAACTGCGCCGTCGGCGTCCGTCCGGGTGTCGATCCCGATCCCATCGCACGCTTCGGCACCTCCGGCGTCGGCATCGTCACCGGCCCCGGCACCTTCGGTCTCAACATGGCGATGAGCAAGCGCTTCCGCATCGCCGAGCGCCTCTCGCTCCGCGCCGAAGGCAGCTTTACGAATCTACCCAACTGGACCAACCTCGGCGACCCCGTCCTCGACATCGCTAACAACAACTTCGGTCGCATCACCGGCACCCGCGGCGTTGACTTCGGCGGTGCGCGCACCGGCCAGGTTTCCTTGCGGCTCGAATTCTAAAAATCAGCCGTAATCGGGCCACTCCTTCGCCGGGGCGATGATCGGACATCGCCCCGGATTCCGCATCTATCGATGAGGCTAAGCGTGAAGGGAGTATTTTGGTTCATCGCCGGCTGTGATTTCTTTGCGTTGCTTTTCGTTTCCGCATCCATAATATTTTGGCGGGAGGCGTGGGCATGGGCGCTCGTCACACTCACGGTCGGCGCGCTTTACATGGGGTTCGCCGGTTGGATGTTTGTGCGCTTTGAAAATCCCGCCGCGCGTTTCGCGTCCTTCGCGCTCATCCTGATTCCGTTTTTGCTGGGCCTGTTGATCGCATCGCGATTCTACCGCAGGGTCGCTTAGACATAAGTTCCCCTTGCATTTCGAACCGTTCCGATTTCTAATTGACCAATGGCCTTTGCAACCCAGTGTCCGCGATGTGGCGCCCAGAATCAGTCCGGTGCTTTCTGTGCCGTTTGCGGAGCGCCTCTCGCCGCCGCGCCGCAACAGCCTCAACAGCCGCAACCGCAACAGCAGTGGCCACCGCAGCAACCGCCGCAGCAGCAATACCCCGGCATGGGACAACAGCCTCCGCAGCAGCAGCCCTACTACAACGCCGACGCCGCTGCCGCCGCGCAAAGTTCGAAGGCCATTATCGCGCTCGTGCTCGGCGTGCTCGGATTCATCATGTGCGGGCCGTTCACGACAGTTCCAGGGATCTTCCTTGCCAAGGCCGACCTCGACGCCATGAAGCGTGGACAACTCCCGCCGACCAACCTGCAACTGGCGCAAATCGCCTATTGGATGAACATCGCCATCAGCGTGCTCTGGCTGCTCGGCATCTGCGCGTTCTTTGCGTTCTTCGGCGGCTTGGCGACGTTGGGCGGACTCGGATCGCTGGCAAGGTAGTACGATGCGCACCGCGCGAGCCGTCTACCTCGCGTTCGGTCTGGCGTCGCTGACCGTTCTCACCGTCGCCGCCGGCCTCACGCCATCGGCTGCGCGCCTCGGAACACACACGCAACTCGGCCTGCCGGCATGCGGATTCCTGTCCCGCACCGGGTGGCCCTGTCCGAGCTGCGGACTAACAACGTCGTTCGCCCTCGCCGTCCGCGGCCGCTTCGCCGACGCGGCGTTTGTGCAGCCATTTGGTTTCGTGCTGTTCTGCGCGTTGCTCGCGGCCATTCCGTTTTTTCTCTACCGTGCCGCGCGGCCGGTCGAACTCAGTAGAGTGTTTGATGTCGACCGCACGGTGACGCTTTGCAAAGGCGCGTTCGGCATGTACGTCGGCGTCTGAGCGTTTCAACTTTGGCGTTGGGGCGATAGGATCTAGAGATGCGCCTGGCGATACTCCTCCTTGCAGCACTCTCCCTAACCGCCCAGCCCCTGGCTCTGCTGAAGGAAAACCCCCACTACTTCGTCTTTCGCGGAAAACCAACCGTGCTGGTTACCTCGGCCGAGCATTACGGCGCCGTCCTCAACGCCAAATTCGACTACAAGAAATACCTCGACACCCTCGCCGCCGACGGCCTCAATCTCACCCGGATCTTCACCGGCCTCTATCGCGAAGTCCCCGGCAGTTTCAACATCGCCCGCAACACCCTCGCGCCATAGCTCGCCGATTTCCTTTCGCCATTCGCGCGCGATACCGCCGGCGTCTACGATCTCGATCAATGGAACCCCGCCTATTGGACGCGCCTCCGCGACTTCATCGCCGAAGCCGCGAAGCGAGGCATTGTCGTTGAAGTGTGTCTTACGACGACGCACTACAACGAAACGCACTGGAAGCTCACGCCCTGGCAGAACAATCGCAATGATGTCGGGGTCGGCCTGAAACACACCGACCCTTGGACGTTAAAAGACGCGCGCCTGCAAGCCGTCGTGGACAAGTTTCTCGCCAAAATGGCGGGTGAGTTGGCCGAGTTCGACAACATCTATTACGAGATCTGCAACGAGCCGTATTTCGGTGGCCCGACGCTAGGCTGGCAGCGCCACATGGCCCGCGTCATTAAAGCCGCCGATCGAGGCCGCCACCTGATTTCGCAGAACATCGCCAACAACGATCAAACCATAACCGCGCCCGATCCGAACGTCTCGATCTTCAACTTTCACTATGCCCGGCCACCGCGCGCCGTCGCGCAGAACTATTCGCTCGCGCGCCCCATCGGCATGAACGAGACCGGCTTCGACGGTTTCGACGACGCCATCTACCGCATTCAGGCTTGGGACTTTCTCGCCGCCGGCGGCGCGCTCTACAACAATCTGGACTACTCCTTCACAGTAGGCCACGAAGATGGATCATTCGCCGCTCCCGCAACAACCCCGGGTGGCGGTTCGCCCGCGCTGCGCAAGCAACTCGGCTTTCTGAAGCGAGTCTTCGAGCGGCAGAACCTGGCCGCGATGCGCCCGGCCGAAGGCGTCGTTTCGCACGCGCGCTGCCTCGGTCAGGAAGGCGTGGCTTACCTCTGTTACGTGCACTACGGAGAGCTGCGCAACCAGTTCCGTCCGCGCTACGCCGTCGAAACCGCGAAGAAGTCGGTCACCTGGCGAGCCATTCTTCCAGCCGGCCAATATGAGGCCGTTTGGTGGGAGCCAAAGACGGGAAGGGAACTCGCCCGCGCCGCCGTAACATCCAACGGTTCCACCGAGTTAAAGACGCCCGAGCACAGCGAAGACCTCGCCCTGGAACTCCGTCGCAAGTAGCGGGTTAGGGATCAATTATGATATTCTCTATCGAGAAGAGGGAGATTGAAAATTGCTGCAAGATTCTAGTCTGGTAACCCGCCAAGCTGTCGAGACGGAATTCGACCGGACTGTGTCACAAGACATCGAAGCGTTCCGCGAAGCCGCCAAAAAGTACAGCGAAGGCGGTTACACCGACGACGAGTTCCGCGCCCACCGCTTGCGCCGCGGCGTCTATTCGCAACGCCAACTTGGTGTCCACATGATCCGGACCAAGATTCCGGGTGGCATTCTGACCGCCGATCAGATGGACGTGTTGGCCGATGTCGCCGCGGAATTTGCCAATGACAAAGGCCATCTGACGACCCGTCAGAACATGCAGTATCACTTCATCCCGCTGGCCCGTGTCGCCGATCTTCTGCACGCCCTCGGAAAAGCGCGCCTCACCACGCGCGAAGCCTGCTACAACACGGTCCGTAACGTCACCGCCAGCCCGCTCGCCGGACTGCTCGCTGACGAAGTGTTCGACGTGCAGCCCTACGTCCGCATGGTCTCGCTCGCATTCCTGCACAACGAGCTCACCGACAACATGCCGCGCAAGTTCAAAATCGCCTTTTTCGGCGGTGGCAAGCGCGACGACATGGCCCTCGGTATTCACGATCTCGGCGCAACAGCGGTCATCCGCGACGGCGTCAAGGGCTTCCGCATCGTCATCGCCGGCGGCCTCGGACCAATGCCGAGCGAAGCCGCGCTGCTCGACGAATTCCTTCCCGAAGAAAAGCTCGTGCCCCGCATCGAAGCCGTGCTGCGCCTCTTCAACCAACACGGCAACCGCAAGAACAAGAACAAGGCGCGCCTCAAGTTCGTCGTGCGCGAACGGGGCCTGCCGTGGGTGCTCGAAACAATCGAGGCCAACTACGCCGACATCCTCGCCAACGGCGGCACAAAAACGCCGACGATCATTCCCG
>VFZQ01000462.1 GCA_016871135.1 Acidobacteriota bacterium
CGCCAACCCTCGTCATTTCCCGACTGGCGGCCGGGCCGCCTTCGATGGGCTCCCAAACGATGCGGGTGGCGACTTCGGTGCGCAGGCGAAGCTTTACGGGTTGGCCGGCGCGGGCGAGCGGCGGAATCTGCTCGGAGTGGACAAAAATAGTGTCGGTGGCGGCGAGACTGGCGGCACAAGCGAGAAAAAGTCTGATCACAACCCTTCAGGCGCGGAGGAGGGCACGGAATTGTCACGCCGCACCGGCGCGGTTACTGGCTTGCTTGCGGACGGTGAATGATGGAGTCGACAACAAGCACGAGAGCGTCAACGCGCTCTTTGAGGTGGTCCAAGCCGGTGCTCACCTTATTGATGTACTCGCCCAGTTGGCCGAGTTTGATATCGGTGCGTTGCTGAGATTCGATGAGGGCTTCGATCGCTTCTTCGTTGCGCGCGATGCGCTGCTCGGAGTTGTACTGGGCCTCGGTCAAACGATCGAGAGTGATGGCAGTCTTAGCTTGCTGCTCAAGAATGAAATCCATCGTTTTCTGTACGTCCATATCGCTGCCTCCAGTATAAGCAGTTTCACGCGCCCAGCAACCAGTTGGTAAACTCGCCCTCGCCATGCACGTCGGTGAGGCGCTGATCGCGGCTCTGGTATCGGAAGGTGAGCTTGGTGTGATCCATGCCGAGCAGGCGAAGGATCGACGCGTTCATGTCGTGGACGGTCTTGGGTTGATCGACGGCGCGGAGGCCGAACTCGTCCGTTGCGCCGAGGAAGCGGCCGCCTTTGATGCCGGCGCCGGCCATCCACGTTGTGAAGCCGTAGGGGTGGTGATCGCGACCGTTCTTTCCTTCGGCAAGCGGCGTGCGGCCGAATTCGCTGGACCAGACGACGAGAGTGGTGTCGAGGAGGCCGTGGGCCTTTAGGTCCTTGAGCAGTGCTGCGATAGGCTGATCCGACTTCTTGCACATTTTGGTGTGCGAGCCGTGGAGGTCGAGGTGGGCGTCGTCCCAGTCGTCGCCGATGTTTGTCCCGTGATAGAGCTGTACGAAACGCACACCGCGTTCGACCAGACGGCGGGCGAGGAGGCATTTGCGGCCGAAGTCGTCGGTCATCGGTTCGCCGACGCCGTAGAGCTTTTGCGTGGCTTCCGATTCCTTCGAAATATCGACGGCCTCGGGGGCTTCGGCTTGCATGCGGAAGGCGAGTTCGTAGGCGTTGATCCGGGCGTCGAGCACCGAATCCTCTTCCCTTTCGGCGAAGTGACGCTTGTTCATTCGCGCGATGAGATCCAGAGTCTCCCGCTGCGACTTTTCGCCGATGCCTTCGGGCGACGCCAAATGCAGCACGGGGCTCTTGCCGCCTCGGAACACAGTTCCTTGATAAACGGCGGGGAGGTAGCCGGAGTGATACGCGCCGGCGCCGGACTTCATGGCGCCATCGCTCATGACGACGAACGCCGGCAGGTTCTGATTCTCGCTGCCGAGCCCATACGCCGCCCAGGATCCGAGCGACGGAC
Organism: Acidobacteriota bacterium; assembly: GCA_016871135.1. Classification (GTDB taxonomy): domain Bacteria; phylum Acidobacteriota; class Terriglobia; order Bryobacterales; family Bryobacteraceae. The sequence goes on from VFZQ01000462.1 coordinate 1,503, forward strand.
GGCCCGGGAATTGCGATCCGCTGGAGCGCAAGTAGATTGCTGGGGCGTGATCGAAGGCGTCGCCGTAACAGGAGCGGATGACGGCAAGGTCGTCGGCGCAGTCGCTGAGGTGCGGATAGAGAGCCGAAATCTCGAGGCCCGATTGGCCGCAGCGATGGAATTCCCAGGGAGAGCCGCGCATGAGCGCTTTGCGGAAATCGATGCGCGAGGTGATGAGCCCTTCCCCGAAGGAACCGGGCAGGGGCTGGCCGTTGTACTTGGTCAGCGATGGTTTGGGGTCGAAGGTATCGACGTGGCTGACGCCGCCGTGCATGAAGAGGAAGATGACGTTCTTGGCGCGCGGAGCGAAGTGGGGGGCCTTGACGCTGGTAGGCCCGGCTTGCATCAGATCGGCCAGGGCGAGGGCGCCGAAGCCTTTGCCGGCGGTTTCGAGAAGTTGGCGGCGAGAATACATGCTTACTCCACGTAGAGAAATTCGTTGACGTTGAGAAGACCGCGAGCGAACTCGGTAAGCGCGGTCTGGGCGCTCGAAGTCAGCGCGGTTTGTTTGGCGAGAAATTCGGAGGTCATGGTGCGTTCGTCGTTTGACGGCACGCGGCCGAGAATGCGTTCGAAGATAAAGCGGGCGGGATCGGATTGTCTCGACGCCGTTTCGGCGAGAGCGGCCGCCTGCTGTTGCGTGAACTTGCTATTGAGCAACGAGAGCGACTGCGGCGCGGTGGTGGACGATTCGCGGCGGGAACAACTGAGGACGCCATCGGGGCGGTCGAAGACTTCGAGGAGCGGCATGCGAAAGTTGCGGCGCGAGATCATGTAGAGTGTCCGGCGATTGTGTTCGGCCTTGTCGGCGGTCACAACCCAGGCGTTGCCGAGGCCCTGGCTCATGCCGTAGAGTTCTTCGGGCGTTTGGACTGGCACGACGGGGCGTCCGTACATTTTTGTATTGAGGGTTCCGGCGGCTTGCAGGACGGCGTCGCGGATCTCTTCGGCGTCCAGGCGGCGGCGCGAGTAACGTGCGAGCCACTGATTTTCCGGATCCTTGTCGACCGTGCCGGCGGCGGGCTTCGACGATCTCCGGTATGCGGCCGAGAGCATGATGCGCTTGTGCAGTTTCTTGAGCGACCAGCCGTCGCGCATGAAATCGGCACTAAGTGTGTCGAGGAGTTCCGGATGGGACGGGGCGGTGCCGCGCGAGCCGAAGTCGCTGGGCGTGGCGACGAGGCCGCGACCGAAGTGATAGTGCCAGACGCGGTTAACGATCACCCGGGCGGTGAGGGGGTTATCGGCGGAGGCGATCCAGTTAGCGAGCGCGCTGCGGCGCTGGGTCGTTAGGGAAGTCAGCGGGGGATCGGGGATGTCCTTGCCGCCGAGAGCGGAGAGCAGGCCCGGGCCGACCTCTTCGCCGGGGGGCGGCACACCTTTGGTTGGAACGTAGGTGCGGGGTGATTCGCGGCCGACGTCGGTGAGCCCCGGAGAGAACGGGCCGGGCTGATAGTTGGCGTAGAGGCCGACGATGCGCTGCTCGACGCGGCGGAGACGTTCTTTGTCGGCGGCCGACATCGCGGCCATCACTTCGTTGTCACGGGCGTTAAAACGCGGAGAGAACTGTTCGACCAGGCGGCGTTGGGTGGGCGTGCGTTCGTCTTCGGAGGCGTGAAAGGCGTCCTGGACATCCTTGGGAAACTTGGCGATGGCTTCCTTGCGTATCGCGGCCTGATAGGTCGCTTTGATGGCCTGGATTTCGGCGGCGTATTCGTAGAGTTTAAAGTTGCGCGTATTTTCAGCGAGATCGTAACCACGGGCGTTGTTGTAGTGGAGGAAGACGCGGTTCTTCTGAAATGGCGCGAAGATGGCCTGCATGCGGTAGTAGTCGCGCTGTGGGATGGGGTCGTACTTGTGATCGTGGCAGCGGGCGCAGCCGACGCTCAGACCAAGAAAGACCGAGGACGTGGTGTCAACGAAGTCGGTGAGCGACTCGATGCGATTGACGTCTTCGACCTTGTAGAGCATGTCGCGGTTGGGGCCGACGGAGTAGAAGCCGGTGCCTTGCTGGGCTTCGGGATCCTCGAAGAGTTCGTCGCCGGCGATGGTTTCCTTGACGAAGCGATCGTAGGGTTTGTCTTCGTTGAAGGACCTGACGATGTAGTCGCGATAGCGCCAGGCGTATAGGGAGTAGGGGTCTTGTTCGAAGCCAGCGGTATCGCCATAGCGGGCGAGATCGAGCCAGTGCTTGGCCCACTTTTCGCCGTAGCGCGGGGAGGCGAGGAGGCGGTCGATGAGAGTCTCGAAGGCTTTGGGCGAAGCGTCCTTTTCGAAGGCTTCGATTTCGGATTGGGAGGGAGCTAGGCCGTGAAGGTCGAAGGTGGCGCGGCGGATGAGGGTGCGTTTCGTAGCGGGCGGCGCGGCGGTGATCTTACGGACGGCGAGTTGGTTATCGATGAAGGCATCGACGGAGGCGTTTGGCGTGGCAACGGGTTTCACGAAAGACCACCATTTCGCCGATGAAACCTGGGTAGTCTTCGGCCACGCGGCGCCGGCGGCGACCCATTCTTTGAGGACGGCGATATCGGAGTTGGCGAGTTTGTCGGTGGGCGGCATGACGAGACGCGCGTCTTGGCGGGAAATAGCGCGGACGAGCAGATCGTCTTTTAACACCGAACCGCGGCGGCCACCTTTTTCGAGAGCGTCGCGGGAGTCCAGGCGCAAGCCGGAAAGCGCGACGGCAGGGCCATGGCAGGACCAACAGTTCTTTTCCAGAATGCGGACGGCTTGTTCGGGAGCCGCGGCGGCCAGGGTCGCCGAGAGTACAAGAAATCGGAGTGTCACGCTGCTCAGATCTTATCAATTTGCGGTAGAGGGACGTTGGACGTTGTTCCCGGAAAAATCCTGTTGGGGAAGCGGCGGCAGTTGGCGATATGCATTCTGAGTGAGCAATGAGTGAAAGCGAGCGAGACTGGAAAGGGCGGTTCCACCGTTGGAGCACGAACGCGACGTCGCTCGCGAAGCGAATCCTTCGGGGCGAAGGTTGACGTAGGCATCGCAATTTGTCTTTCAGATGCGGTTCTCACTCCTCGGGGCGTTCGCGCGGGTTGACGCGAGCGCCCTATTTTTGTTTGAGCCGGAACAAATCCGAATCCCGCGTATCATTCGTAGAGTCCAATAGATCGCACGTTACAATGGAGCGAGACTTCCGGGATCAGAATGCACCTATTGCAGAAACTTGGCGGCTTTTTGCTGGCCGCCGCGATCGGCTACGCGCAAAACTCGCGCGCCGAACAGATTGAAAACGCGCGTCAGGCGCGCGCGGCCTCGCTGACGCCAGAAGTCAATAAAGGCGCCGAAGAGTTCCTCCGGAGCTTCAAAGACCGCAAATACGCCGAACGGTTCGCGGCCGGATACAACGGTCTCCGCGTAAAACTCGGCGGGTTGGTGACAGGCGGCGGATTCGCGGTTGGCCCGGAATATCTGCGGGAGGATCTGTTTCATGGAAACTTGCGTGTCCGCTCGGCCGCGCAGATTTCCTTTTCGGGTTACCAGCGCCTGGACGGTGAGATCAACCTGCCC